>JACMKV010000156.1 GCA_014379915.1 Burkholderiales bacterium | reverse complement strand
GCGAGATAGTTCATCGGGCGCACGACGATCTGTCCGTTTTCGACGACCGGACGCTCTTTGGTCGCGTGCACGCCGAGAATCGCCGCTTGCGGCGGATTGATGATAGGCGTCGACAGCATCGAGCCGAACACGCCGCCATTCGAAATCGAGAACGTGCCGCCGGTCAATTCTTCCAGAGTCAGCTTGCCGTTCTGCGCGCGCTTGCCGAATTCGGCAATTTGTTGTTCGACTTCGGCCAGCGACAACTGATCAGCGTCGCGCAATATCGGCACGACCAGACCACGCGGCGAACCAACCGCAATGCCGATATCGAAATAGCCGTGGTAGACGATATCGTTGCCGTCGATCGATGCGTTGACGATGGGGAATTTCCTGAGGCCGGCGACTGCGGCTTTCACGAAAAACGACATGAAGCCGAGCTTGACGCCATGCTCCTTCTCGAACTTGTCCTTGTAGCGATTACGCAGCTCCATGACCGGCTGCATGTTGACTTCGTTGAACGTTGTCAGGATCGCGGCGGTCGATTGCGACTGGACGAGCCGTTCGGCGATACGCGCCCGCAGCCGCGACATCGGCGCACGCGTTTCCGGGCGCTCGCCGGCGGGCGCTTGCGCTGGCTTTGCTACGACCGCGGGAGCCTTGGTTTCGGGCTGCCGGGTTGGGCTCGCGTCAGCTTCCGCCGGACGCCCCTGATTCAGCACGTCCTCCTTGGTCACGCGGCCGCCGCGGCCCGTGCCCTGCACCTGACCGGTATCGATTCCGCGATCGGCTGCAGCTTTTTTTGCCGCCGGCATCAGCACCGCCTCGTCAGCCTGCTGCTTGCCTTTGCCATCCTTGGCTTGCGGTTTCGCGGACGCTTGCGTTTGCCCATCCGCTGTCTTGGCTTTGCCGGACGCCGGCGCGACCGCTTCGGTGTCGATGGTCGCGATCACGTCATTGCTGCCGACTGTGGCGCCGTCGCTTTTGATAATCTGCTTCAGCAGGCCGGCCGCCGGAGCCGGCAGTTCGAGCACAACCTTGTCGGTCTCGACGTCGATCAGATTCTCGTCGCGCAACACGTATTCGCCGGCTTTCTTGTGCCACGACACCAAGGTCGCTTCGGCGACCGATTCCGACAGAACCGGGACTTTGACTTCAACTAGCATGGAGAGCTCCGTTGGTTGATCCGCTACCTCTGTTGATGCGGCGTCCACGCCGTGTTCAGCTCGTCGCGGAACACTGCATCGACCAGCGCTTTCTGCTCGGCGTTATGCTTGGCCAGATAACCGGCCGCCGGCGAGGCTGCCGACGGCCGCAGCGCATAGCTCAATTTCTGGTCGGGCCGCATATGGCGCAGCAGGTAGTGCTGGATGCGATGCCAGGCGCCCTGGTTACCCGGCTCTTCCTGCGCCCACAGCACTTCCTTCGCGTTCGGATACAGATCGATCTGCGCCTTGAATTCCTCGTGTGGAAACGGATACAGCTGCGGAATGCGCACGATCGCAATGTCGCTGACATCGCGCCCACGGCGCGCGGCGAGAATATCGTAGAACACTTTCCCGGCGCAGAACACGACGCGGCGAACCTTGCCGGCGTCGATGTCGGTATTGGCCTCACCGTTGACCGGACGGAAGCTGCCGCTGGAGAGGTCGTTGAGGCTCGATACCGAGTCCTTGTGCCGCAGCAGGCTTTTCGGGCTCATGATGATGAGCGGCTTGCGATACGGGCGCAGCATCTGGCGGCGCAACAGATGAAACACTTGCGCCGGCGAAGATGGCACACAGACCTGGATATTGTAATCCGCGCACAGTTGCAGATAGCGCTCTAGGCGCGCCGACGAGTGTTCGGGCCCCTGGCCCTCGTAGCCGTGCGGCAGCAGCAGCACCAGCCCGCAAATGCGGCCCCATTTCGCTTCGCCCGAGGCGATGAATTGATCGATCACGACTTGCGCGCCGTTCGCGAAATCACCGAACTGCGCTTCCCATACGACCAGCTCGTTTGGATCGGTCGTCGTATAGCCGTACTCGAAGCCGAGCACGGCTTCTTCCGACAGCACCGAATCGATGACCACAAAACTGGCCTGGTTATCGGATATGTTCCGTAGCGGTATGTACACGCCGTCATTCCACTTCTCGCGGTTCTGGTCGTGCAAGACCGCGTGGCGATGGAAGAACGTGCCGCGCCCTGAATCCTGACCCGAAATTCGCACCGCATAACCGTCCTTGAGCAGCGACGCGTAGGCCAGATTTTCCGCCATGCCCCAATCGAGCGGCAGCTTGCCCTGCCCCATCAGGCGGCGATCGGCGAGGATTTTTTCGACGCGCGATTGCAACTTGAAATTCTCCGGAACCGTGGTCAGGCGTTCCGACAAGTGCCGCAGTTCGGCGAGCGGCACCGAGGTATCGACTTTCTGCGTCCATTTCGTGTTTTTGAACGGCGACCAGTCGACTGCGAACGGCGGCTTGTAATTCGACAGTATGGATTTGTTGGTGTGGCGGCCGTCGTCGAGCGCGCTTCGATACTCTTCGACCATGGCGTCGGCATCGGCGCTGGTGATTACGCGCTGCGCGATCAGCTTGTCGACATAAAGCTTGCGCGAGCCCGGGTGCGCGTTGACCTTTTTGTACATCAGCGGCTGCGTGACCATCGGCTCGTCCTGCTCGTTGTGGCCGAGCTTGCGGAAGCAAATCATGTCGACCACGACATCCTTCTGGAACTGCATGCGGAAATCGAACGCGATCTCGGTCGCCAGCAGCAGCGCTTCCGGATCGTCGCCGTTGACGTGCAGAATCGGCGCATCGACCATTTTCGCGACATCGCTGCAATACAGCGTCGAGCGTGTATCGCGTGGGTCGGACGTCGTGAAGCCGATCTGATTGTTGACGATGATGTGTACCGTGCCGCCGGTGCCGTAGCCGCGCGTTTGCGACAGATTCAGAGTTTCCATCACGACGCCCTGCCCGGCGAAAGCCGCGTCGCCGTGAATCAGCACAGGCAAGATCTGCTTGCCCTCGCGGTCCATGCGGCGCCGTTGGCGTGCGCGCACCGAACCTTCGACGACCGGATTGACGATTTCGAGGTGCGATGGATTGAATGCCAGCGTGATGTGCATCGGACGGCCCGGCGTCATGATGTCGGACGAGAAGCCCTGATGATATTTGACGTCGCCGGAGCTCAGTTCCTGATTGTGCTTGCCTTCGAATTCGGAAAACAGATCCTTCGGCATTTTGCCAAACGTATTGACCAGAACGTTCAAACGGCCGCGATGCGCCATGCCGATAACGCTTTCGACGATGCCCTGCGCGCCGGCGCGCTGCAGCAGATGGTCGAGCAGCGGAATCAGGTTTTCGCTGCCTTCGAGCGAGAAGCGCTTCTGCCCGACATAGCGCGTATGCAGATACTTTTCCAGCGTCTCGCCGGCAGTCAGGCGTTCGAGGATATGGCGTTTGTATTCGGAAGGGTACTGCGCCTTGCCGTGCACGCTTTCCAGACGATCCTGGATCCAGCGTTTCTGCACGACATTGTTGATGTACATGTATTCCGCGCCGACGTTGCCGCAATAGGTCTCGCGCACGGCCTTCAGGATGTCGCGCAGCGGCGCCTGGTCGTAGCCGACCAGCGAACCGGTATTGAACTTGCTGTCCATATCGGCCTCGGTCAGGCCGTAATAGGCGGGGTCGAGCGTCGGTAGATCGGGCCGCTCCTGGCGTTGCAAAGGATCGAGATTGGCTCGGAACATGCCGAGAAAGCGGTGAGCGTTGATCAGTTGCAGCACCGCGACCTGCTTGCGCTCATGCTCGACCGACACGCTGCCGGCTCCGCGGGCGCCATTCACGCGGCTGCTGTGCGCGAGCTTGCGGTACGAATCCTGGATCGGCGTATGGGCGATATCGCGGTCGCCGGCGGTCTGGCTCAGCTGATCGAAGTAAACGCGCCACTCGCCATCGACTGCCTCGGGATCATCGAGGTATTGCTCATAGAGCGCTTCGATGAAAGGCGCGTTCGATCCGAACAGATAGGAATTGCTGCGCATCTCGGTCATCGAGGCCATTGGAGACTCCGTCGGTATCTGGAAACGGGACTAATTGAGGATATAGCGTATGGGTAACGGTTTCAGATAACGTCCAAAACGCTCAGCATGACGGACGTTATCGCTTCAGCACAGATGGGTGCGTAACAAGCACGGATGGGTGCGTGACAAGATCACTGGCGCTGCGGCATCGACGGCACATCACGCTGGGTGGGGCCGGTATAGAGCTGGCGCGGGCGTCCGATTTTCTGATCGGGTTCACTGATCATTTCATTCCATTGCACGATCCAGCCGACGGTCCGCGCGAGCGCAAAAATGGCGGTGAACATCGTCGCCGGAATGCCGATCGCGCGCTGCACGATACCTGAATAGAAGTCGACGTTCGGATAGAGTTTCCTCTCGACGAAATAATCGTCTTCGAGCGCAATTTTTTCAAGCTCGAGGGCGAGCTTGAAAATCTTGTCGTCGTGCAAGCCGAGCTCGTTCAAAACTTCGTGGCAGGTTTCGCGCATCAGCTTGGCGCGCGGATCGAAGTTCTTGTACACGCGATGGCCGAAGCCCATCAGGCGGAACGGATCATCCTTGTCCTTCGCCTTCTTGATGTATTTGCCGATCTGCGACACGTCGCCGATTTCGTGCAGCATATCGAGCGCGGCTTCGTTGGCGCCGCCATGCGCGGGGCCCCACAGGCACGCGATGCCGGCCGAGATGCAGGCAAACGGATTGGCGCCCGAGGAGCCGGCGAGCCTTACCGTCGAGGTTGAGGCGTTTTGCTCGTGGTCGGCGTGCAAAATCAATATGCGCTCGAGCGCGCGCACCAGCACGTGGTTCGGTTGATATTCGCCGGCCGGGGTGGCGAACATCATATAGAAAAGATTCTGCACATAAGACAGTGCATTGCGCGGATACATAAAGGGCTGGCCGATGCTGTACTTGTAGCACATGGCGACGATCGTCGGTACTTTGGCGATCAGTCGATTGGCCGAGATTTCGCGGTGCTGGGCATCGGAAATATCCATCGCGTCGTGATAGAACGCCGACAGCGCGCCAACCACGCCGACCATCACCGCCATCGGATGCGCATCGCGGCGGAAGCCGCGGAAAAACATGGTCAACTGATCGTGCAGCAAGGTATGCCGCTTGATATTCGTGTCGAACTCGACTTTTTGTTCGGGGTTGGGCAATTCACCGCGCAGCAGCAAATAGCAGACTTCGAGAAAGTCGCATTGCTCGGCCAGTTGCTCGATCGGATAGCCGCGGTACAGCAAAATGCCTTTATCGCCGTCGATGTAGGTGATATCCGAACTGCAACTTGCGGTCGACAGATAGCCGGGGTCGTAGGTAAACATGCCGCTCTTGCCGAGCGTGCGTACGTCTATCACGTCGGGTCCGACCGTGCCCGACATAATCGGAAACTCCATTGGCGGTGTACCGTTATTGAGCGTCAAAGTGGCATAGCGCTTCGCATCCATAAAACCTCCGCTGTCTGTAACTGTGTGTTGCTGGAAATGGATATTGTCTGATTTTGCCGCCTTGCCGGGTGCCTGAGCCTGAGCAGGAGCGAGAGCTTGGAGGCGAATGTCGATCCCGCGCAAGCGGCGCAGTACGCCGGCCGGATCATCATCGGCGGAAACGGATCCGCCGATGATGCGAGCCAATAATTCGGGGTCTGGCTGATCGAGCAACTCGATGAACGCAGCGATTTCCAGCGGCGCCAGACTTGCATAATGCTGATCGAGGAACGCGGTGAGCACTAGATCGAGCTCCAGCATACCTCTGCGGCACTGCCAGCGCAGCCTTGCGAGCTCGCTCACAACGCCTCGAATTGTAGCAAAAAATCCGTGCGGTGTGGTGAAGCGCGATCAGACGCTGCGCTTGATCATCATGTCCTTGATCTTGCCGATCGCGCGCGTCGGGTTCAGCCCTTTGGGGCAGACATCGACGCAATTCATGATGCTGTGGCAGCGGAACAGGCGATACGGATCTTCAAGGTTGTCGAGGCGCTCGCTGGTCGCCTCATCACGGGTGTCGGCGATGAAACGGTAGGCCTGCAGCAAGCCGGCGGGGCCGACGAATTTGTCAGGATTCCACCAGAACGATGGGCAAGCGGTCGAGCAGCACGCGCACAGGATGCACTCGTATACGCCATTCAGCTCATCGCGTTCCTTCGGCGATTGCAGCCGTTCTTTTTCGGGCGGTCGCTCATCGGTGACGAGATACGGTTTGACCGAGTGGTATTGCTTGAAAAACTGCGTCATATCGACGATCAGATCGCGAATCACCGGCAGGCCGGGCAGCGGACGCAAGGTCACTGGCTCCTTCAAATCGGCGATGCGCGTGATGCAGGCGAGCCCGTTCTTGCCATTGATGTTCATCGCATCCGAGCCGCAAATTCCTTCGCGGCACGAGCGGCGCAAGCTCAACGAATCGTCATGCGCCTTGATGCGCACCAACGCATCGAGCAGCATGCGGTCGGTCGGCTCGAGCGCGATGTCGTAATCACGCATGTAGGGTTTGGCGTCGGTTTCGGGGTTGTAGCGGTAGATTGAGAATTTCATTTGTTTTAACTTAGCAGTAGGCATAAACGTTGTGTCGTTCCCGCGAAGGCGGGAATCCAAGTGCAAGAAAGCTACGCACCGTTCGCCAACGAGCCACGAAGCAACCGTCTCGATTAAATTCAGTAACGCAAACTCGCCGGTGGTAGCCGGCGGCTAAATCACCATCTTCTTGCTTCGCCAAAAGAACGAAGTTTCAGAGAAAGCTACCTGTAAGGCATCTTATGCCGGAACTAAAAAGTAACCAGCAGGAAAGCGATCCCGCTGCGCCGGTCTTTCGTCAAGCTCAAAACTTTTCTGTGCCAATCTCAGTCCACGTACATTAGCTCTACCGCGCCATGATTTCGTTGCTTTTTTAGCAAAGAACGAAAAAATGTCCGGCCCAAGAAGAACAGAGTTCGTTGAGCTTGGGCCAGGCGCAGTCCACCCGCCGACGAGGGAGCCGTCGTTGACCGTTCCGTTCAAATACATCGTCGAGAATATTGGATCCTCGATATCCACGGCTTGCCGTTTGAAGTCTTGCTCGTCAAACGCCGTGGGGTCCTCATCGATAAATAAGCCTTTCCAAGTAACGCATGATTGGCGTCCAGCCAGAAGAAGAATATCCCCAAGCGTCCACGATCTCATAAAAAGCTAAGCTACGCTCTTTGGCATTTGGCTTCAAATTAATAACCAGCGTCTCTCCGGTTTGGTCTACCGAAGTCATCGCCGATTCGCTGCAGCAAAACTTTTGAAAGCGATGAAATGCGATATCGTTTTAAAGAGCGAGTTTCGCTATTTGGTTGCAATGAAGGTTACGTGCCATGGCTTTTACAGAAGCAACTCAAGAGCAGTTCAAACGAGCCTTTCCCTTGGCACGTAAACAGCGCATACATTTTCGGCTTCCTTGATTATGCCGCTGTAATTAATACGTCCGCGCCTTCAAAGGAAACTGCTCTACAGTCAGCGGCTTCAAATGCACCGGCTTGTAGTCCAGGCGATGACCGTCGCGGTAATACAGCGTATGTTTCAGCCAATTCGCGTCGTCGCGTTTACTGAAATCGGCGCGGTCGTGCGCGCCGCGCGATTCCTGTCGCGCTTCGGCGGAGATGAGCGCGGCGACGGCGACTTCGATCAGATTTTCGAGTTCGAGCGCTTCGACCCTGGCGGTGTTGAAGATTTTGCTTTTGTCCTTGATTTCAGTGCGCGCGATGCGCTGAGCGACATCCTTGATTCTGGCGACACCTTCGGTCAATAGCTCAGGAAAGCGGAACACGCCGCAGTGCGCTTGCATCACGCGGCGCATATCGGCGCCGGTTTCGTGCACGCTCTCGCCACTTTTTTGATTCTCGAGCCGATCCAGGCGAGCCAGGCTTGGTTCGCCGGCGTCGCGCGGCAAATCCTTGTGTCCCGGATTTTTCATCAGAAATTCGAGCGTGCTGTTGCCGGCCGCTTTACCGAACACCAGCAAATCCGTCAGCGAATTCGTGCCAAGCCGATTGGCGCCGTGCACCGATGCACACGCGCACTCACCGGCGGCATAGAAACCGCGAATCACGGTTTCGGGGTCACCGTCCAGCGGCGCGATCACTTCGCCGCGGTAATTGGTCGGTATGCCGCCCATCTGGTAATGGCAGGTCGGCACGACCGGAATCGGATCGGTGACCGGATCGACGTTGGCAAATTTTTTGGCGATTTCGCGGATCCCCGGCAAGCGCTTCTCGATGATTTCGGGGCCGAGATGATCGAGCTTGAGCAGGATGTAATCGCCTTCCTTGCCGGCGCCTCGGCCTTCCTTGATCTCGGTCGCCATCGCGCGCGAGACAACGTCGCGCGACGCTAGATCTTTCATGTTCGGCGCATAGCGTTCCATGAAACGCTCGCCATTTTTGTTCAGCAGATAGCCGCCCTCGCCGCGCACACCTTCGGTGATCAGCACACCGGCGCCGGCGACACCGGTTGGGTGGAATTGCCAGAACTCCATGTCCTCAAGCGGAATGCCGGCGCGCGCGGTCATGCCCAAACCGTCGCCGGTGTTGATGAAGGCGTTGGTGCTGGCCGAGAAAATTCGCCCGGCGCCGCCGGTCGCGAACAAGGTCGCGCGCGCGTGGAAAATCATGACCTCGCCGGTTTCCATTTCGAGCGCGGTCACGCCGAGCACCTGGCCTTCGCTGTCCCGGATGAGATCGAGCGCCATCCACTCGACGAAGAACTGCGTATTAGCTCGAACGTTGCGTTGATACAGCGTGTGCAGCATGGCGTGACCGGTCCGATCGGCCGTCGCGCAGGAGCGCTGTACCTGCTTCTCGCCGAAGTTTTGCGAATGACCGCCGAACGGACGCTGGTAGATCGTGCCGTCGTCATTGCGGTCGAACGGCATACCGAAATGCTCGAGCTCGTAAACGGCTTTCGGCGCCTCGCGGCACAGGAACTCGATCGCGTCCTGGTCGCCGAGATAGTCGGAACCCTTGACCGTGTCATACATATGCCAAAGCCAGTTGTCCTCACCCATGTTGCCGAGCGACGCGCCGATGCCGCCTTGCGCGGCAACCGTATGCGACCGCGTCGGAAACACTTTGGACAACACTGCGGTGCGCAGTCCGGCTTCAGATAATTGCAGCGCCGCGCGCAAGCCCGCGCCCCCGGCGCCAACTATGACCGCATCGAACTGGCGTCTGGCTAGCGCCACGCCGCGCTCCTGACAAAACTTCTCGACCGATGGCTCATCAAGCTCCCCCTGAATGTTTCGGCAAATTTCCCGATGGCCGCTTTCAACCTGCGCCCCATAGAATTTCCAGCGACCACAGCGCATACAGCGTGAGCGCCAGGACAGTCAATATTTCAAGCGTCAGCCGCGCGCCGGTATGGTTTATGTAATCCATCAAAATATCGCGCATGCCGACCCAGGCGTGTAGCAGCAGGCTCAACAAAAACAACAGGGTTGCGAGTCGAATCCACTGCTTTTCGAACACACCAGCCCATGTTGCGTAGTCGAGGTTGGGCTGCGAGAACAGGATAGCGATCAGCAGTATCGTATAGACCGCCATGACCACAGCCGAAATGCGCTGGACTAGCCAACCGCGCAGACCGTAATGGGCGCCAACTATGATTCGCTTTACCATAATGTAATCCCAATCAGCATCGTCAACGCCAGACTTATCGCGAAGACTGCCCAACTACTTGCGCGCGATGGCGCCAGATCGACGCCGATGTCGAGATCGAGCAGCAGAAAACGCAATCCGGCAAAAAAATGATGCAGGTAAGCCCAGATCAAAACCACAAAAGTCATCTTCACGAGCGGTTTATCGAAGCCGTGCTGCAACAGATCGAAATGCTCGGGAGCGGACAGGCTCAACTGCAGCGTATACAGCAAATAAGGGATGAACAAAAACAGCAGCGCGCCACCGATCCGATGAAAGATCGAAACGATCGCGGATATCGGCTGGCGTATTTTCACGAGATTCAGATAGACCGGACGTTTTTTTTTCTGCATGGAAATTTTGAACCGAAACGATTCTGGTTGGTCGGTGAATTGGCTCGCAGACTGTTGAAACTGCGCTTGCCAATACTTCGTTGCTCAGGGCCTCGAAGTGCTCATGTACTGTACATTCCGCTTTTTCGATCCTTCGCGCCTCGTTTTGGCTGCGCTCGCTACGGTTTTCAACAGCCTGCTAATGTCTTGCGCCCTGACGGCCGGTGATAACGCTGCATTCGAGTGCGGAGAGGCCGCTGCAAAAATCCTTCTACTTTGTTCTCGATATTATCGCAAGAAAGACTTGTCCTGCCGCCCCTTCGCCCGCTGCTTGATTGCCCGGCGCGACTACTTCGCCGCTATAACCGTATCGAAACGTTTTCGTCAGCAAGCTCCGAAATCGCTTTGCGCACCGTTCCCCGCCTAAGTTGATAGCGGGCGGCGAGTTCGGTTCGTTTGGGATTGCCTCGCCGACCTGCTGATAAAGCGAGTCGGACGAAGACGATGCAGCAGCATTGCTCATGCCTATTTTTTAGCATAAATCAAGACGCCGTCCAAAGCAAAATCTATCTTTTATAAAAACAAGACTCGCGTTGACCGGCATTTTGATGTTGGCTAGAATTGGGAATGAAGGCAGGGGGCGAACGCAGCGTGCGCCATACTTGCCCGTTTTCACGTCCTGACAGGCTGTTGAAAACGTAGCGAGCGCAGCCAAGACGAGGTGCTGCGGGCCGAAAAGGCGGAATGTGCAGTACATGAGCATTTTGAGGCCCTGAGCAACGAAGTATCGGCAAGCGGAGTAGTTTTTCAACAGCCTGTTAACCCCTTTGTTCCGCCTCTCCAGGAGTCATTATGCAAGCTCCCGTTCGCGTTGCTGTGACCGGTGCTGCCGGCCAGATTGCCTACAGCCTTTTGTTCCGGATCGCCAGCGGCGACTTGCTCGGCCGCGATCAACCGGTGATTCTGCAGCTGCTTGACATCACGCCGGCACTCGCCGCCGTCAATGGCGTTGTCATGGAACTGGACGACTGCGCGTTCCCGCTGCTGAGCGCAATCACCGTCGGCGATGATCCGAAAGCCGCGTTTCGCGACGCCGACATCGCGCTCTTGGTCGGTGCGCGACCGCGCTCGAAAGGCATGGAGCGCAAGGATTTGCTGGAGGCAAACGGCGCCATTTTTACGTCTCAGGGCAAGGCCCTGAACGAAGTCGCGAAGCGCGATGTGAAAGTGCTGGTCGTCGGCAATCCTGCGAACACGAACGCTTACATCGCGATGAAAAACGCGCCGGATCTTGATCCGCGCAATTTCACGGCGATGATGCGGCTGGATCACAATCGGGCGCTGTCGCAAGTCGCTGCCCGCCTCAAAAAACCGGTCACGGAAATCAGCAAAATGACCATCTGGGGCAATCACTCGGCGACGCAATATCCGGATTTGACTTCGGCTGAAGCCGGCGGCAAAAAAGTCGCGCAACTGATCGATGATTCGG
>JACMKV010000155.1 GCA_014379915.1 Burkholderiales bacterium | reverse complement strand
GCCCAAGGTGCAACGCTCGCCGGCATTCGCGCGTTTTTCGAGGGGCGTTACGCCAAGGCTGAAAAAGCCGCATCCAACGCGATGAGGCTCGGCGAATCGCCGGGCCTGAACGCCATCGTGGCGGCGCGCTCGGCGCACGAGATGCGCGGCTACAGCAAGCGCGACGGCTATATCGCCGAGGCCGAAAACCGCGCGCCCGACGACAGCGATATCCGTCTGATGGCGCAAGCCGAGTTGCTGCTCGAAGACCGCCGCGCCGAGGACGCATTGCGCGTGCTGGAGCAGTTGCAGAACAAGCATACGGCGGCGCTGCGCCTCGAGCTCAAAGCTCGTCAGCAGACCAAAAATTGGGATGAAGTGATCGCGCTGATCACGCAGCTCGACAAGCGTAAGGTATTCGACGAAAGTCAGCTCGAACAGCTGAAGCGCCAGGCGTACTCGGAAAATCTGAAGCAGAAGGCCGTTGATACCGCAACGCTCAACGCGTGCTGGCAAAAAATTCCGGGGCGCGATCGCAAGGACGACAAAATAGCTGCCGCCGCCGCGCAATGCTTCATGCTGCTCGGCGACAACACCACGGCGCACCAGATAATCGAACAGAGCTTGGAAAGCCAATGGGATTCGGAGCTGGTCGCTTTGTACGCATCGTGCCTCGGCAACGACGTCGTCCGCCAGATCGATCGTGCCGAAAGATGGCTGAAATCACACGAATCCGACGCCGCACTGCTGCTGACGCTGGGCAAGCTGTGCGCGCATCAGGAGTTGTGGGGCAAGGCGCAGAGCTATCTGGAGGCGAGCCTGGCGCTTGCGCCTTCTCACAGCGCCCATCTCGCGCTCGCGCAGCTACAGGAACGGCTCGGGCAATCCGACGAGTCGCGCAAGCATTACCAGAAGAGCGTGGATCTGGTGTTGAATCAGTTGCGCAACGTCACGGGTGGAAGAAGGAAGAGCGCGCTTTAAACTTCGGCGGCTGTTACGCGAAGAAAGCTGTAAAGATCAATTTGGAATGCCCGATGGCGGCGTGGGCAATTAACACTGTCGCTGTTGGTTTTTCCGGTCAGTTCATTGACGAGCGCCGTCTCCGCTGCGGCGATTTTCTGAAGATGTTCGTCGACATCGTCTGCCGACATTATGCGGGCTGTCGGGATCTTGCCCGGACTGCTCGCCTCAAGTACTCCTAGTTGAATCGCGCCACCTACCCCGCCAGGATTGGTCCTTCTCAGGTGATCGATGGTACAGACGGTTGCCATGCGTCCCTCGGAACGTTGGTTCTCGGTTTACCCGCAATAGGCGGCGCAAAAAGGCGAGGAACGGATCCGCCGTGAGTGAGGGGCGCAAAGAGCGATTCCCTGCGTTGGCAATAACCATCAGAGTCCAAATCAATAGGCATCATAAATTCCAGCCGTGACTTGTTAGGAAGTTTACGAGTTGCTTTTTAGTTATAACCTTTCTTACCAACCTTCCATCTCCTATGCGGCGGCTGCAAACGTGAACGCATCGCTGAAAAAGTCACTCTCTGGTAATCCGCGCAATGCGGTGAAATCGCGGTGCGCCGCTTCAACCATGACCGGCGCGCCGCATGCATAGACCTGGTGCGCTGACAAATCGCTGAAATCGTCGAGCACGGCCTGATGCACCAATCCCGTGCGGCCGCGCCAGTTGTCGGCGGGTAGCGGTTCCGAGAGCACCGGCACGTAACGAAAATCCGCATGCTGGGCCTGCCACTGCTCAGGCAATTCGTGGGAATACAAATCCGCGCGCGTGCGCGCTCCCCAATACATGACCATGGCACGCGTGGTACCCACGTGGAACGCGTGCTCGATGATGGCCTTGATCGGGGCGAAACCGGTTCCGCTGGCGACCAGTACGATCGGCTTGTCGCTATCCTCGCGCAGGAAAAAAGTGCCGTACGGACCTTCGAAGCGCAAGATGTCGCGCGCCTTCATTTTGCTGAACGCGTATTCGGTGAAAGCACCACCGATGATATTGCGCACGTGCAATTGCAGAAACTCGTCGTCGTGCGGCGCGTTGGCCATCGAAAAGCTGCGGCGCTTGCCGTCTTTCAGGATGTCCACGTATTGGCCGGCGAGAAATTGCAAGCGTTCCGCCGCCGGCAGCTTCAGGTAAATCGCCATCACATCGTGCGCCAGCAATTCGAGTTTTTGCACGCGGCACGGCAGCTTCTTGATCGGAATATCGCGCACCGCGTCGATCTCGCGCGATTCGATGACGAGATCCGACTGCGGTCTCGCGGAGCAGAATAGCGCCATGCCGATCTGCTTTTCGGCTGCGCTCAACGCCGACTGCTGGTAATCCCTGGCGTAGGTCACCGCGCCTTCGAGCAACTTGCCTTTGCAACTGCCGCACGCGCCATTGCGGCAGCCGTAAGGCAGCACGATGCCTTCGCGCAGTGCGGCGTCGAGGATTGTTTCGTCGGGCTCGGCCTTGAAAACATGGCCGCTGGGTTGAATGGTGATTTGAAATGACATGTCGAAAGGCCGCTGCTTATCGGGCCGATTGCCTGCTCCGAATCTAGTGTCCTGAGCTGCTGGTTCGCGGAATAATCAGAATGAACTTTGAGGCTGGCAATGAAAAGTGCCGAAATCGGCGCCACAAGAGGTTGCAAATCACAGGCGGCGCGAACCACAGCCAGGTTGGACACCTGGCGAGCTCATTGAACATAAGTCGCAACGCGGTATGGCGGCGATTCTCGGCATCTTTCTGTAGCGAATTTGGCAACTCAGGGGCACTAGAATGCAACGCCTGTTGATTGTCGGCTGCGGCGATATCGGCCTGCGCACTGCGGCGCTGTTGCTCGGCCGCTATCGTTTGTTCGGGCTACTGCATGACGCGTCGCGGGCCGCTGTGCTGCGCGCTCGCGGAATCATCCCGATCCCCGGGGATCTCGATCGCCCTGATACGCTGCGGCGACTTGCCGGGATGGCCGATATTGTCCTGCACTTCGCGCCGCCCCGTATCTCGCCGTATGTCGGGCGTATTGCCGCGGGCGGCGTACAAGGCCCCGAACTGTGCGACGTTCGCACCGCGGGTCTGCTTGCCAACCTGGCGAAAGGCAAAAGTCTACCACGCTGCCTTATCTACATCAGCACCAGCGGCGTGTATGGGGATTGCGCAGGTGCTTCTGTGGCTGAAACGCGAGCGATCGCGCCTATAACCGGGCGCGCCCGCCGTCGCGCCGATGCCGAGCGCAGGCTGCGAAAGTGGGGACACGATTCGGGCGTCGTCGTCAGCATCCTGCGGGTGCCCGGCATCTACGCTGCGGAACGCTTGCCGATTGCGCGCCTGCAAGCACGGACGCCGGCGCTGATCGCCGTCGACGACGTACACAGCAACCATATTCACGCCGACGACCTGGCTCGCATCGTGGTTGCGGCGATCCGTTACGCGAAACGCGGCCGCATCTATAACGCCAGCGACGACAGTCACCTGAAAATGGGAGATTACTTTGATCTCGTCGCCGACCGCTTTGGATTGGCGCGATCTTCCCGAATTCCTCGCGCTGCGGCGGCCAACGAACTGCCGCCAGGCCTGCTGTCATTCATGAGCGAATCCCGCCGCTTATGCAACGCGCGCATGAAACGCGAATTACGCGTCCGGCTTGCGTATCCGACCGTTGTCGAAGGCCTCGCGGCGATTAAAACAGGCTTGGCGACCAGCTCACTATGACGAAGCAGCGCGCAACCACGAAACAATTCGCCGCTGATTCAGTCGATCCGCTTGAAGTCTCCCTCCAACGTTTCGCCGTCCGGGGAAGCGGTAAAAATAGTCTCGCGGATGGGTTTAGGACCGTCCTCGCGGGCCGGTGTAGGAGCGCCTCTGGGATTGCTAGACATGCCGAATTGAAAGCCGCCACGGCTACGCGCCGAAGCCGTCTTCCCGACCGGCCACAACAGTAACGCCAAAGCCGCAACGTCGGTAATGAGTCCAGGGATGATCAGCAAAACGCCGGCAATCACTTTCCGGCCGCTCGCTTTGATGGCGGCGACAACCGAGGTGCTCGAATTGCGTGCCGCTTCGACACGCGCCATGAAACCGATGCGCTCTTCCTTGATCAGCAGCCAGCCGGCGGTGGCGCTTGCGATCAGCAGAGCAAAAACCCAGCCGCCGATGGCGCCGCCGACCAGTATCAGCAAGAGCAATTCGAGCAGCGGGAAAGCCAGTAAAATAGCTGCGATCAGATACCCGGGCATTATGCGATTCTCCATGGATGCAATTCTAGTGATGACTACTTTTCCCGATCGCGACAGCGCGCTGAAGCTTGCGCAACACCTGATTGGGGAACAGCTTGCGGCATGCGTGAACGTGTTGGCCGAGTGCTCATCGGTTTACCGCTGGCAGGGGCAAATCGAAACGGCGCATGAGACCCCGGTACTGATCAAGACAACTTCGGCGCGCTATGCCGAAGTGGAGGCCGCGGTGCGGGCGAATCACCCGTACGAACTCCCCGAAATTGTCGCTGTCGGTATCAGTGCCGGGTCGCAGCCCTACCTGGCCTGGATCGCCGCCCAAACCGTCGCATTGGCACCCTGACTGTAGGGTTAGATGCGGGCGAACCCCGGAGTTTCAATACGCGTGTCAGATAATCAAAATACCGTACTCTGCCGCCAAAGGATAAGCCTGATGTGGCAACGATTGATCCTTGTTTTGTTGGGCCTGTTTCCGCTTTTTGCAAACGCGGCTGAGTCTGATTTGCTCGAACCGGACAGGGCTTTCCAGTTTTCGGCGCGAATCGTCGGTCCCGAAGCGATCGAGCTGAACTACCGCATCGCCCCCGGCTATTACCTGTATCGCGAGAAATTCCAGTTCAGCGCGGAACCGGCTGCGGCGCTGGGCAAGGCGAACTTTCCAGCCGGCGAAGTCAAGGACGATGAGTTCTTCGGCCGCGTCGAAACCCATCGCAATGAACTGACGATAACGCTGCCATTTAGCGCGGAGTCGGCGCCCTCGCGGTTCACACTGAAAGCGATTTCGCAAGGCTGCGCCGATGTCGGCGTCTGTTATGTCCCGCACGAACAGAAAGCCGAGCTGACGCTCGCCGCAGCGTCAACCGCCGCATCCGGTGGCCCAAAGAGCGCTACCGGTGTCGGCAACGCCCTGAACGCGTTGCGAAATGCCATTCCGCTTACGAGCGCGACCAACGTCGGTGAAAACGAATTCCTGCCCCCCGATCAAGCTTTCAAGCTCGACATCGCGGTCAGGGACGCGAATACGCTGATCGCGAATTTCAAGCCCGCTGACACTTATTATCTGTACCGCGACAAAATCGGCTTCACCTTGCCCGAGTCAACCGGCGTTCAAATCGCCACAGTCGCGCTTCCGGCCGGGGAGATGAAAGCCGATCCGAATTTCGGCGACACCGAAGTTTATCACCATCCGTTTCAAGCCGTGATATCGCTGCAGCCAGCCGCAACGACTGCGGCATCGGTACGCCCCTTGCAACTCGAAGCGACGTATCAGGGGTGCAGCGACAAAGGGCTCTGTTATCCGCCGGAAATCAAGAATTTTACCCTGGCGCTGGCAGGGGCGACGGGTGGTGGCGGAAACGTTGCGGCTGGTTCGAATGCACCGCAAGCTTTGGCGGCGCCGGCGTCCGAGGATGCGCGTATCGCGGCCCTGCTGGAAGGCGGCAGCTTTTGGCTGATCCTCGCCAGCTTTTTCGGCTTTGGCCTGCTGCTCGCGCTGACGCCGTGCGTGTTCCCGATGGTCCCGATCCTGTCGGGCATTATCGTCGGCCAGGGACACACCTTGACCAAGACGCGCGCGTTCGGTCTGTCGCTCGCCTATGTCCTCGGCATGGCCATCACCTATGCGCTGGCCGGGGTCGCTGCCGGTCTATCGGGAGCGCTGCTGTCGGCGGCGCTGCAAAATCCGTGGGTGCTTGGAACGTTTGCCGCGGTTTTCGTGCTGCTGGCGTTTTCAATGTTCGGTTTCTACGAGCTGCAGCTGCCGGCATCGCTGCAGAGCAGGTTATCCGATCGGGCAAACCGCATGAAAGGCGGCCACCTCGCCGGCGTTTTCGCGATGGGCGTGCTGTCGGCGATTATCGTCGGCCCGTGCGTGGCCGCGCCGCTGGCCGGCGCGCTGCTGTATATCAGTCAAACGCGCGATGTCGTATTCGGCGGTACTGCGCTGTTCGCGATGGCGCTCGGCATGGGTTTGCCGCTGCTCGTGATCGGCACCTCGGCCGGTGCCCTGCTGCCGAAGGCCGGTGCCTGGATGGAAGCGGTCAAACGGTTTTTTGGCGTACTGCTGCTGGGTGTCGCCATCTGGCTGATTTCGCCGGTCATTTCACCGCTGGCGCACATGCTGCTGTGGGCGGCGCTATTGATCATTTCGGCGATTTATCTGCACGCGATCGACCCTTTGCCGCCCGGTGTTTCCGGTTTCAGGAAGTTGTGGAAAGGCGTCGGCGTGATGGCGCTCCTGGTCGGCGTGGCGCTGCTGGTCGGGGCTATGAGCGGCGGCCGCGACGTGCTGCAGCCGCTTGCGGGGCTGCGCGGTGGGGGTGGTACAGGTGACGCGCCAGCGTCGCATTTGGCTTTCGACCGGATTAGAACGGTAGTCGAACTGGATGCGCGTATCGGCGCCGCCGGCGGCAAGCCGGTGATGCTCGATTTCTATGCCGATTGGTGCGTATCGTGCAAGGAAATGGAGCGCTTCACGTTCGGTGACCAACGCGTTCAAGCAAGGCTCAAGGACGTCATGCTGCTCCAGGCCGATGTCACCGCCAACAATGCGGACGACAAGGCGCTGCTGAAGCGGTTCGGTCTGTTCGGACCGCCCGGCATTATTTTCTTCGATATGCAGGGGGCCGAGGTCGTGCACGGCCGCGTGATCGGCTACCAGCCGACGGATAAATTCCTTGCGTCCGTCAACACCGCTTTGCAAGCTCAGAGTGTTTCGACCGGTCCTTGACCATGAGCGTGACCAGAACAAAAACAGCAGGGCTCATCTTGCTGGTGGCGCTCGTCGCCGCAGCAGTCGGATACTTCGCGGCGGCGTGGCGGGGCAGTCAGTTGTCTTCCTCGTCGCCGACATCAGGATCGGCGCAGCCATCGGCGGCGCCGATATTCGCGGCGACGCTTCCAGACCTGGCCGGCAAACACCAGAAGATCGAGCAATGGCGCGGCAAGGTACTTGTCGTCAATTTCTGGGCGACATGGTGCGCGCCCTGCCTGGAAGAGATTCCCGAGTTCATCAAATTGCAAAACAGGTACGGCGAGCAAGGCTTGCAGTTCGTCGGTATCGCGATCGACCAGAAGGACAAGATAGAGGCTTTCGCCGAGCAAAACGGCATCAATTATCCAATCCTGGCCGGAGAAGCTAACGCCATCGACTTATCGCGAAAAGCCGGCAACCGACTGGGCGCCTTGCCTTATACGCTTATCATTGACCGCGCCGGTCAAGTCGTCGCAACCGAACTTGGCGGACTGACCGAAGCCAAGCTGGAACGGGTTATCAAACCGCTCTTTTGAACCCACTCAGTTTATGGCTAAATTCTGGCAAAAGCTGCTAAAACTGGACAAATAGCGGGCATTTCCGGCAAACTAACCGGATGCCTTCCGAATTGCCGTTTTCAACAGCCAGCTCTGGCAAGCCCGGAATCCTGGTTTTGCACGGCCCCAATCTCAATTTACTGGGAAGTCGCGAGCCCGAGGTCTACGGCCGCGCCACCTTGGCTGAGATCGATCAGCGCCTCGTCAATCTGGCTGCGGCGGCCGGGGTGCAACTCGACAGCTTTCAAAGCAATGCCGAAGGCGCGCTGATCGATCGCGTACAGCAGGCGCGTCTGGACGAGGTCGCCTTTATCCTGATCAATCCGGCCGCTTTCACGCATACCAGCATCGCCCTGCGCGATGCGCTGGCGGCCGTGCGCATCCCGTTTATCGAAGTTCACCTGTCCAACGTATTCGCGCGCGAGCCGTTTCGCCGTAAATCCTTCTTCTCCGATCTCGCGGTCGGCGTGATCAGCGGCTTGGGCCCGAGCGGCTATGAGCTGGCGCTCACTTTCGCGATACATCGATTGAAAGGCTGATATGGACCTGCGCAAGCTGAAAAAGCTGATCGATCTGGTTGAAGAATCGGGAATTGCCGAACTCGAAATCACCGAGGGCGAAGAGAAAGTTCGCATCAGCCGTATCGGCGCAACGATCCAGGCGCACGTGCCAGTCCAGCAGTCACTGCCTTTGCAAACGCCTGTTACGTCGGCGGCGCAAGCTGCGGCGACAGGCATAGCGGCCTCGGCGCCAGCGGGCGAAACGGCAGCGCCGGTAGCGGAAGGGCATGTATTGAAATCGCCGATGGTCGGCACTTTCTACCGGGCGTCGGCGCCTGGCACAAAGCCGTTTGTCGAGGTCGGCCAGACTGTCGCTGCTGGCGATACGGTCTGCATCATCGAGGCGATGAAGCTTCTGAACGAAATCGAAGCCGACCAAAGCGGTGTTATCAAAGCCATCTTCATCGAAAGCGGGCAACCGGTCGAATACGGCGAGCCGCTTTTTCTGATCGGTGAGTAGCCGAGTTGGCGAAGACCGCTTGCAGGATGCCCGTGCGGGCCGTCAACTGCCATTCATTGCGCTTATTGTCCTTTTCCTGACGTGTTCGAAAAAATCCTGATCGCAAACCGCGGCGAAATTGCGCTGCGCATTCAGCGCGCGTGCCGCGAACTCGGCATCAAGACTGTCGTCGTTCATTCCGAAGCCGATGCTGACGCCAAGTACGTCAGGCTGGCGGATGAATCGGTCTGTATCGGCCCTGCGCCATCCAGTCACAGCTATATGAACGTTCCGGCGATCATCAGCGCGGCCGAGGTCACCGACGCGCAGGCAATCCACCCAGGCTACGGCTTTCTGTCCGAGAATGCCGATTTCGCCGAGCGCGTCGAAAAAAGCGGCTTCGTTTTCATCGGGCCAAGACCGGAAACGATCCGGCTGATGGGCGACAAGATCAGCGCCAAGGCGGCGATGAAACGAGCCGGGGTGCCGTGCGTGCCCGGGTCCGAAGGCGCGCCTCCCGAGGCGCCGGAGGAAATCGTCAAGCTGGTTCAAACCATCGGCTATCCGGTCATCATCAAGGCTGCCGGCGGCGGCGGCGGGCGCGGCATGCGCGTCGTGCAGACCGAAGCCGCGCTGCTGAATGCGATCAGCATGACGCGCACCGAAGCACAAAATGCGTTCGGCAATCCCAACGTCTACATCGAGAAATTTCTCGAAAATCCGCGCCACATCGAAATTCAGGTGCTGGCCGACGAGCATCGCAATGCCGTTTCGCTCGGTGATCGCGATTGTTCGACGCAGCGTCGCCATCAAAAGCTGATCGAGGAAGCGCCGGCGCCGCTGCTGACCGAACGCCAGCGCGTGAAGATGTCGCTGCGCTGCATCGAAGCCTGCCGCAAGATCAATTACCGCGGCGCCGGAACCTTCGAATTCCTGTACGAAAAAAACGAGTTTTATTTCATCGAGATGAACACGCGGTTGCAGGTCGAACACCCGGTTACCGAGATGATCACCGGCATCGACATCGTGCAAACCCAGATCCGTATCGCAGCCGGCGAACGCCTCGCCTTCAAACAGCGTGATATCGTGCTCAAGGGCCACGCTGTCGAGTGCCGGATCAATGCCGAAGATCCTTACAAATTCACGCCGTCGCCGGGCCGCATCACGTCGTACCACACGCCCGGCGGGCCCGGTATACGCATCGATTCGCACGCCTACAACAATTATCTGGTGCCGCCGCACTACGATTCGATGATCGGCAAGCTGATTGCCTATGGTGACACGCGCCAGCAGGCGATCGCGCGCATGCGCATCGCATTGTCGGAAACCGTCGTTGAAGGCATACGCACCAATATCCCGTTGCATCGGGAAATGATGCTCGATGCGGCTTTCCTGCGCGGCGGCACCAGCATCCACTATCTCGAGCAAAAACTCGCCAATAGCAAGGCGCAATGACTGTCGTTCGGAGCCCGCTTTGCTCGGCGTGACGCTGATCGTTTCCGCCGAACAAGCCGAGGCGCTGTCGGATGCCTTGCTTCTATACGGTGCGCTTTCGGTCGATATCGCCGACCACGACTTCGCGACCGCGAACGAGCGGGCGCTGTACGCTGAGCCGTTCGACGAGCCCGGCGCCTTCTGGCTGCAAAACAGGGTTAACGCGTTGTTCGACGACGCCGCCGATGTTGCTGCCTGTGTCGCCCAGGCGTGCGCCGAGGCTGGCGTCGCGAAAGCGCAGATCGAGACTGGCACAGTCGAAGATTGTGATTGGCTACAGAGTTCGCGCGAGCAGTTTCGGCCTATAAAAATCTCTGAGCGCTTGTGGATAGTGCCGAGCTGGCTGGCGGCTGACTGGCAAGCGCCGCCCCCCGACAAGTTCGACAACGCCGAGTATTCAGCGCCTATCGCACTGGTTCTGGACCCGGGCCTTGCTTTCGGCAGCGGCGAGCATCCGACGACGCAGCTTTGCCTGCGCTGGCTCGATGAGAATCTGCGCGGCGGCGAATCCGTGCTCGATTACGGTTGCGGTTCAGGGATCCTCGCGATTGCCGCGTTGAAGCTTGGCGCCAGCAGCGCTGCCGGCATCGACATCGATCCAAATGCCGTGGTTGCGAGCCAACATAATGCCGTGCAGAATCGGGTCGATGCGCGGTTTTGCCTGCCGCCCTCGGAGGCGGAAACCGCGGCGCCGGTGGACGTGGTGGTCGCAAACATTCTGGCCAATCCTTTGATCGCGCTTGCCCCCTTGCTGGCTCAGTCGACTGCTGCCGGCGGGAAAATTGTTTTGTCCGGCATTTTGTCGAATCATGCCGACGCGGTTGCGGCGGCCTATCGACCCTGGTTCAATCTGCATGCAGCAGCGCAGGACGAAGGCTGGGTTTGCTTGAGCGGTAAAAAGTGCTAATGCCTGCAGTCGAAGAAGCGGGATAGCAGGATGAGCCTCGTCACGCGCTGTCCAAACTGCGATACCACGTTCAAGGTCACGCTGCCGCAGTTGCAAGCACACCGCGGCGACGTGCGCTGCGGTCGTTGCGCGCAGGTTTTCGATGCCTTCGCCGACCTTTCGACCGTACAGGATACCGACGAAGCGCCGGCTGATAACGGCCCGGATAGCGTTTCCGGCGGCGCGAACGATCAGTGGGCGGAGGACGCGCTGGCTGGCAGGAGCGAAGCAGCCTCCGACAACGATAGTGGCGGCGTCAGCGCAAG
>JACMKV010000154.1 GCA_014379915.1 Burkholderiales bacterium | reverse complement strand
ACAGCGACGGGGGACTTATTGAGAGCTTCCCTGTTCACCGGTTTCATACAATCGTCGGCCTTCGCGCGACAGGTAGATCACGGCTTCGATGCTGCCATCGGGGTTCTGCACCGACTGGACGCGACCGTGCGTTTGCCGCCAGCCCAGATTGTTGGCGAACTCCTGTATGAAACTTTCGGCGGAGGCCGCATCCTTATGCGTTAGCGTAAGTCGGCAAAGAGCGGTGCGGCAATCCGCATCCCGCAGCTCGGAACGCTCACTACCGGCCGCGCCGCTCGCATCGGCAACTTGTTTGGCCGATGCCGCGATTTGACTCTCGGCGGTTCGGCTCCAGCCCGCGTCTTTCCCCTGGCTTGCGAACTGCGTCTGCAGCTCGAGCAGGCGCGCCGCGTGCCGCCCTTGTTCGGCCAACTCCTGTTCGTGTTCGGAGACTTGAGAAGCTTCGTCGCTTGTAGCTGCTTCCGCGGCGCCCGCGGCCGGCCGATCAGCTGCTTTCGCATTGCGGGCGAGGCGCGCCATCTCGAGCCGCTGCGCTTCAAGCTGCTGCCGCAGCGTGTCCAACTGGACTTGCATCTGGTTAAGCCGGGAATCGCTGCGCTCCGGCGACGCCTCGCCTAACCTGGCCTGCTCCTTTTCGGGCGGCGCATCCACCTTCGACTCGGATCTGGCTGCAACTACCGCAGCCGTGGGTCCAGCAGATGGGGGCTCAGATACCGGCCTTCCAGCGAACCAGACGACGCCCCCAACCATAACGAGAGAGATTGCGGATAGGGTCAAAATCCTGGGTCGCGTCATGATGAACTCCTAAGCGATAAAACGCTGACCGAGGAACGGCCCCGGCAAGCGCCCATCGCTCAATCTTTTTCCGAAACATCATAAAACCAGATCCCTGAAACTCCCCCCTGAGATGGGTTCGGCGGCGGTATATCGCAACCAAAGTGATAGTAGCCGCGCAAGCCCGAATCGAGGGCGGGATAATCGAGCTGCTGGTCTCCGATTTCGGTCGTGGAATCACTGGCGAACTCGACCGTGGTCGGCATTGCCGTAGGACTCGTCTTGGTTCTGGAAAAAAGTGTGCATGTGACGCGGGATCTATTCAGGACGTGCACGCGGGCAAAGTTGATGCCGTCAGGCTGGCCTTTCGTAATATCGCGAACGATGGGGCAGGAGAACAAATTCTGAACGTTGGCGGTATTGAATAGACCCCCAAAAATGGTCTGATCGGGGGGGCGGCCCCCTCCCGTCCCAGCAAACCCATATGGGCTCCCAGCGGAAGTTGCCGCCTGGTTCGCATCGCAAAACGCACCCGGAAAGGTCTTGCCGTCGGCGCTTGCCGGCGCTGAACTCAAAGTCATGACGTTAAGAGCAACTATAGTGCAAAGACGCTTTTTCATCGCAATCTCCTTCCTCTTCCGGTTTCATCATCCAAACAGGGCTGGGCGCGCCGTACCTACGCCGTACCGGTTATATATTAGATCAAATCAGCGCCCGCGACTCAGTGCGATGCGTCACATATGAAAGGCGTCATCGATTCAGACAACAAGTAAAAACAGGAAGAACCCGCGCTCAAAGCATCGCGACGTTCTGCAGCGTCCTATACCTTTAGTCATAGCCCATAAGTCATATTTTCATTCGACTGCGCCCGGATCATGATAGGCGCTCCCTCACCTCGCAGGAGGCGCATCATGAACGCCCATCTAACCCGCAGGACAATCGAAACGCTGGTGTGCCTGACGTTCGCAGCCACTGCGCCCGGCGTCTATGCCGACGTATTTACGGTCGACAGCGTCACAGACGCCGTTGACGCCAATCCTGGCGACGCTGCGTGCCTGAGCTCTGCCGGTGAATGCACGCTGCGCGCCGCCATTCAGGAGGCGAATGCCTTATCCGGCAATGACTCGATCACGCTTCCGGCCGGCAACTATGTGCTGACCTTGCCGCTGGCCACTCCGCAGGATGCGCCAAACGACGATCTCGATATCACAGACAGCCTGACTATCAACGGCGCCGGTGCGGGTACGACTTTCATCGACGGCAACGACGCAACGCGGGTGATGAACATCTCCCTGAACGGGTTGCTGGTGTGCGATTCGAGCGGCGATAAAGTGATCCGCTACAAGCTGGGCACCGGCGACTTCGCGCAAACCGTCATTCCGTCGGGCAGCGGCGGGCTCGATTTCCCCGGCGCACTGGTGCGCAAACCGAACGGCGGCGATGTGTTCGTCGGCGGATTTACGAGCGGCGTGAATCGCTATTCGCGCAGCGGCAGCTCGCTCGGCAACTTCATCTCGTCGGCCAGTGCGCCTGGCGTGACCGATATCGCCTTCGGACCCGGCGGTAATTTATACGTGACCAAATATCAGCCCGGGGCGGGCAGCGTATTGCGCTTTAACGGCACGACCGGCGCGTTCATCGATACCTTCGTCGGTGTCGGCAGCGGCGGACTTGGGCTGCCGAATAGCATCCTGTTTCGCGGCGGCCACCTCTATGTAACGAGCGTCAGCCCCGATGCGGTGCTGCGCTACGACGCGAACACCGGGGCGTTCGTCAATACTTTCGTGCCCGCATTCAGCGGCGGCTTGAGTACGGCGCGCGGGCTCGCCTTCGGCCCCGATGGGCGACTGTATGTCGCGAGCGAAGCCAACGATCGCATCCTGCGCTACAACGGCACGACCGGGGCTTTTATCGACACCTTCGTTTCGGCAGGCAGCGGCGGGCTCGACGGACCGACTGACATCGCGTTCGGCCCCGACGGCAATCTCTATGTGATCAGCCGTCACACCGGGCAGGTGCTGCGCTATAACGGTTCGACCGGCGCGTTCATCGATGTGTTTGTCGAGGACGGCGATGGCGGACTGGGCTTCGCCGCGTGTTTGAGTTTCGAGTCTGGCATCGGCGCCGGCCCGATCGTGAACATCTCGCGCGTAACGATCCGAAACGGCCGCGGCGGCAGCTTCGTGCAGGGCGGCGGCGTATCAATCGCCGAAGGCGGCTCGCTGACCTTAACGCGCACGGTGGTCGAAAACAACGACAGCCGCGAATTCGGCGGTGGCATCAGCAACGGCGGCACGCTCAACGTACGCCGCAGCACGATACGCGGCAATACGCTGCCGCTCGGCAGTTGCGGAGGGCAGACATCATCCGGCGGCGGCATT
>JACMKV010000153.1 GCA_014379915.1 Burkholderiales bacterium | reverse complement strand
GACATCATCGTTGTCGTCAGCGGGTAAGTGACTTGATCTTCGACGACCTGCGGCGCCTGTCCGGGGTAGGGTGTGCGGATAATGACCTGCACATCGGACAAATCGGGGATCGCATCGAGCGGCGTATTCAGCATCGCGTAGATTCCGGCCGCGGTCAAAAATGCCGTGGCTATGAACACCAGAAAGCGATTGTGCAAGGACCAGCGGATCAGCCCGGCAATCATGTTAAGCCTCCGCTAAACGGCGTCTTCCACTGATTTATCGAAGGCTTCATCATCTGCTCCGTTCGGCGTCATCGCTCTGTCGATGCATCGGCATGCCAGTCTTTTCGTCCATTGCCATCGCTGGCTCGGACTCCGGCTCGGTCAGCCGATCCAACGCGGTACGCAGACTCGATTCCGAATCGATCAGGAACTGGCCGGAAGCGACGACGCGCTGGCCCTGCTCGAGACCTTGCTGAATCTCGGTCTTGCCGTCGGCTTCCATACCGGTCGTGACTTCGGCCGGCTTGAATTTGCCTTCGCCCATGGCGAGGATAATGAGGCTGCGCTTGCCGGTCTTGATCACGGCCTCGGTCGGCACCAGCAGCGTATTCTTGTTTTCGCCGCCGGACAGCGTGAGGTCGGCGTACATGCCGGGCTTCAGCCGCAGGTTCGGATTGTCGAGGACGATGCGCGCGATCAAAGTGCGCGTTTCGCGCATGACTTCAGGCGTGATGTAGGCGACCTTGCCGTGAAACGTTTTTCCGGGCAGCGCCGGAACGCGCGCTTCAACCGCTTTGCCCTCGGTAATCCACGCTGCCTGTGCTTCAACGATTTCGGCGTTGACCCAAACCGTGGACAAGTCGACCAGATTGAACATCACCATGCCCGGATTCACCGCCATGCCCTGGCGCACGCCGAGCTTGGCGACGATGCCGTCGATCGGCGAATAAAACGCGACGCGGCGTTGCGGCTTGCGTGTTTTTTCCAGCGCGCGAATTTGCGCTTCGGTCAGGCCGAGCAGCGAAAGCCGCGAGCGCGCCGCCTGCGCCAGCGAGTCGTCGGCATCGCCGGCGATTTTCAGCGCGAGCAGATATTCCTCCTGCGCCGCCAAGAGATCGGGCGCGTAGATTTCCGCGAGCAACTGGCCGCGCCTGACCGGATCGTTCTCCGCCTTCACGTAGAGCTTTTCGACCCAGCCCGACGCGCGCGATTCGACGACTTCGATGCCTCGCTCGTCGAAGGCGACCGTGCCAACCGTGTTGACCTGCCTGGAAAAGGTTCCGGTTTCGACCGGCGCGGTGCGCACGCCGATGTTCTGCACGACGCGCGGACTGATCGTGATGCTGCCGTCATCGGCCTCGCCGCTGCTGCCGTCGGCATAGACCGGCACGAGTTGCATGTCCATGAACGGCGATTTGCCGGGCTTATCGAATTTCTGCTGCGGGACCATGGGATCGTGCCAGTACAGGATTTTCTTTTCCTGCAGCGGCTTCTTTTTCTGCCCCGGCTTTACTTCCTGCTTCACTTTTTGCAGCGGCATGCCGCAAATCGGGCATGCGCCAGGCTTGTCGGAATGGACTTCGCGATGCATCGGGCAGGTGTAGGTCGGGTCGAGGTGCTTCTGCGCGTGTTCGACCGCGGTTTCCGGACGCGCGCCGGGCAACCACGAAGGCTGGGCAAGCCACAGCGCGGCGAGCGCGATGACGACGGCCAGCGCGGTGAAAATGGCGATTCGTTTATTCATCGCTGCCGCCTATTCGAAAAAGTAGCGCAGCTGCCGATACGCGCGCGCCTGTTCGAGTTGCAGCGACAGGCGTTGCAGCGCGAGATCGAACTCCGCGCGGCGCGCTTCGAGCACTGCGTTCAGATCGGCGCGTCCGGCGCGGTAGGCGGCGAGCGCAGCATCTACGCGCTGTTTCGCCCGCGGCAGGATGTGCGCATCAAAACCTTGCTCCAGTCGCTCGGACGTCGATTGCCATTCGGCGTAATAGCGTTTGACATCGGATTCCATCATGCGCTGCGCATCGTCGCGCGCGTAGCGCGCCTGATCGGCAAGCGCAAGTTTCGCGCTCAGGTTCTTGTCCTGCCGATTTTTGGTAAAGACCGGCAGATCGATGCCGGCCTGCACGCCGATGAAATCGGAAAACGCCGGCCGCGCGCCATACGATAGTTCGAGGCTCCAGTCGGGTTTGTACGCGGCGCGTGCGATCGCGACTTCGTTGCGCGCCTGTTCGATCTGCTTTTCCAGCGTGTTCAGATGTGGGTGGGTCTCGACCAGTTGCAGCAGCGCGGCCAGTGACGGCGGCGGTGAAGCATTGGGCAAGTTGTCGTCGAGCGGCCGTTCAGCGGCCGCGCCGATCCAGCGCGACAGCATCGCGCGCGCCTGACGATCGCGCTTGGTAAATTCGGCCGTGCGATCCTTCAGCAACCGCAGATTTACCTGTTCGGCCAATACATCGGCTTGCGATTTTTTCCCGGCGCGATAAGCAATGCCCAGCGATTCGATCTGTGCTTCGCTTTCGCGCTGCAGCGATTCGACCAGCCTGGCGGCTTGCTGCGGATAGTAGACATCGAGCCATGCCAGCGCCGCATCTCGCTCGATCGCGCGCCGCATAACATCGAGTTCCAGGGATTTTTCCTGCGCGCTTAGCTGTTCGCGTTGGCTGCGCAGGCGGCGCTTCTCCTCGCGCGGGAATTCCTGCGCGACGCCGACCGTCAGCATTGTGAAATTGTCGCGCGTGAAGCTGAAGCTGTCGGAGCCGGTGATCGGATAATCCTGCAGCCCGGCGCGAAGCCTGGGATCGGGAAGCTGCGCGGCCGCGATTGCATTCTGCTCGGCCGCCGCGATTGCCGCCTGCTGGCCGCCGAGCAACGGCTGATTGATGACGGCGAGCCGCGCGGCTTGGTCCGCGCTCAATGGGGCAGCTTCGTCTGCGCTCAGCGGGTCAGTTCCGCGTCCGGTCAACGGAGCGGTTGCGGCAGCTTTCGATGAAACGGCTTCGTTCGAATTTCGCGAAACGAATTCTTTGCCGCCCGCTACGGCGATTCGGACGGCGCGCGCTGCGGCAGAATTGTCGGCGCGCATCTGTGCGACTTCGCCGCGAACGGCGGGTACTATGGCCAACCAGAAGCCGCCCACGGCAAATGCCAGCGCAGTGCTGAAACGAACTGTGAATTTGAACACGCTTCCTCCGCGAAGTAGACACGATTCCGTGCCGAAGCACGGACCAGCGCACAGACTTGCGGAAGGCTAGTTCAGGAAACTACAGAAGCGGATCGGAATCGGCGGGTCGGAGGTGCGGACCGTGCCATTCGCAGCAAGGCAGGCAACACGAAAGATTGCAGGCGTTTCCGCGACGGTCAGAATGGCATGCGCCGCCCCGGCCATAACCGGCAACTCGGTGTGCCCCGAGCTTTGGTCGGACTTTGTGCAGTCCGCAAGGCAGGCATTGGCGCTCGCCATGCACGGCATTTCCTGCGCGTCGAACGCCATGGCCGGCGCTTCCGCCGCCATCGGGCACGGCTGTGCAGCCTGCGCAAATTGCGCGAACAGCAGAACAACCAGCATCAGATGGCTGAGCAGCAAGGCGTGCCGGCGGATGCGGCGGAACGTATGGATGCGGCGGAACGTATGCATAAGTGCAGGCTCAGACAGCACCATACGCGCGCCGGTTCAGCGCCGCAACGTTCACGCAGCGGAGCAATTCTTTATACTGGCACCTTTCGCCGACCTTGAACACGGCAAAAGCCCGCCACAGAGATCATGGAGAAAAACCCGAAAACGGGCTGCTTTGATCCTCTCCGTGAACTCTGTGTCTTCTGCGGCCAAAAGGATTTGAACCGAAAAACCCAGCCACAGAGATCACGGAGGACACAGAAAAAACTCAAGCGGAGCGCTCTGCTTTGATCTTCTCGGTAAACTCTGTGTTCTCTCTGGCTTGAGAGATTCGAAAAAGTTAATGCCAACCTCATCGAACGCGGCTTTCGTGCAATGGTTTCGCTGCGCCGCGCCTTACATCCACGCGTTTGGCGGCAAGACGTTCGTGATCGCATTCGGTGGCGAGGTTGTTGCCGACGGCGGCTTTGTCGGCCTGACGCACGATCTAAACCTGCTGGCGAGCCTGGAAATCAAGCTTGTGCTCGTGCATGGCGCCCGTCCGCAAATCGAAAGCCGGTTGCTCGCGTCCGGCATCGAGCCGCGCTATGTAAACGGCATACGCATCACGGATGCCGAAACCTTGCAATGCGCGAAGGAATCGATCGGCCGCGTACGCGTGGAGATCGAAGCGCTGCTGTCGATGGGGCTCGCCAACTCGCCGATGGCGAATGCGCAAATTCGCGTCGCCAGCGGCAACTTCGTCACAGCGCGACCGATCGGCGTGGTCGACGGCGTCGATTTGCTGCATACCGGCGAGACGCGCAAGATCGATGCTGCCGGCATCCGCGCCTGCCTCGACGATAACGATGTCGTGCTGCTGTCGCCGCTCGGTTATTCGCCGACCGGGGAAATTTTCAACCTGACCTTGGAAGACGTCGCGCTGCAAGCGGCGGTCGCGCTGTCCGCCGAGAAGCTCATATTCATGATGGACACAGCGGGCATTACCGACCGCAAGGGCCAGCTGCTGCGTGAATTGACCGCCGCGGAAGCCGACGCGCAACTTCAGCCATACAAGGACAAGGACCAACACATCGCCGACGATGTTGCACTCTACCTGCCGCGCGCGGCGCAAGCCTGCCACGCTGGTGTCCAGCGCGCGCATTTAATCAGCCGCCATCTCGACGGCGCGCTGCTGCTCGAGCTTTTCACGCGCGATGGCATCGGTACGATGGTGACGCGCGACGCGCTGCAAAAGCTGCGCCCGGCCGATATCAACGATATCGCAGGCATCCTCGCGTTGATCGAGCCGCTCGAACAGCAAGGCGTGCTGGTGCGGCGCAGCCGCGAATTGCTCGAGCGGGAGGTCGACCACTTTATCGTCGTCGAACACGATGGCCGCATCGTCGGTTGCGCGGCGCTGTATCCGTTTGCGAAAAACGGCGCCGGCGAGCTCGCCTGCCTGACGGTCGAGCCGGCTTATCGCGATTCCGGTGCCGGGCAGAGCCTGCTCGATTACATCGAAGCGAAGGCGCGCCAGAAAAAAATCAGGAAGCTGTTCGTGCTGACGACGCGGGCGGCGCACTGGTTTATCGAGCGCGGCTTCAGCGAGACCGACGTCGACAGCCTGCCGCCGCGGCGCCAATCGTTATATAACTACAGCCGCCGCTCCAAAATTTTCGTGAAACCTCTGCCGCGTTAGCGAGTGGGCGATAATATGCGCTGACCAACGGAGGAAAAGTCATGGCAAGAACAGTGCAGTGCGTAAAACTGAAGCGTGAAGCCGAAGGGCTCGACTATCCGCCCTATCCGGGCGATCTCGGCAAAAAAATTTTCGAGAACGTGTCGAAAGAGGCGTGGAAGGGCTGGCTCGAGCACCAGAAGATGCTGGTCAACGAAAACCGGCTGAATCTCGCCGACATCAAAGCGCGCAAATATCTGGCCGAGCAGATGGAGCGGCACTTCTTCGGCGCCGGCGCTGAAGCGGCTGCGGGCTACACGCCGCCGAGCAAGTAGCCACGCGGCAGCGTTGCTAGCGCGAATGGATCGAACTGATGCGCTACCCGGAGTCGGCAGTACCTGCCGTTTAGCGTTGCAATGGCAAATCGCGTTCACCGTATTGCGCGGTCGCGTCCGACCCCAGGAGTCATAAACCACGGAAATCGAACTCAAGCTGCTGGTTGCCCCGGAACATCTGGCGCGCTTGCGCCGCCATCCGCTGCTGCGCGCGGCGCGAGGCAAAGGGATCAGCCGTAGATTCGTCGCCGAGTATTACGACACCGCCGATTTCGACTTGCGGCGCGCCGGCGTCGGCTTGCGTTTGCGCCGCGAAGGCAGACGCGTCGTGCAGACAGTGAAACTCGAAGGCCGCGTCGAAGGCGGTTTGCATCAACGCCCGGAGTGGGAGACCGAAACGCGCGACGGTAAGCTCAACTTCGCGGCGCTCGCCCAAACCGGCTGGTGCAAGCACTTCGACGACCCCGATTTGCAGAATCGTCTGAAACCGATATTCACGACCGAATTCAAACGCACGACGCGCATTATCGAACCGAGCGCCGGCTGTGCGATCGAATTCTGCCTCGATCAGGGCGAGATCCGCGCGCAGGGCAGGGTGCAGCCGATCTGTGAAGTCGAATTCGAACTGAAAAGCGGCGAGCCGTCGGCGCTCTACGATATCGCGCTGGCGCTCGACCAGACCATACCACTCAGGATCGGAAGGCATTCCAAGGCCGAGCGCGGCTATCTGCTGCTCACTGCGTTCGTGGCCGAGCCTGTCAAGGCCGCGCCGATCGAGCTTTGCCGCGACATGAGCGTGGCCGCCGCGTTCAGGCACATCGCGTTTGCCTGCATTGCGCATCTGGAGGAAAACGAGGCTGAGACGCTGGCCCAAGACAATCCCGAATATCTCCATCAGATGCGCGTCGCGGTGCGGCGGCTGCGCTCCGCCTTCAGCATGTTTCGCGCGGCCTTGTCCGGGGCGGAATTCGAACAGTACGCTGACGATCTGCGGTGGCTCGGCCAGACGCTGGGGCCGGCGCGCGACTGGGACGTATTCAACATCGAAACTCTGCCGCGGATCGCGGCGCAATTTGCCGCGCACGCGGGCATCGGCCAGCTTGGCAAAGAAGCAGCGCGGGCTCGCGTTGATGCCAACAAGGCGGCAGCGGACGCGATCGAATCGCGGCGCTATCAGCAGCTTCTGCTGCATTTATCGGCCTGGTTGACGGCGCTGCAGACAATGCCGCAGGAGCCGTCGGCCGATTCAGCAGTTGCGCCGGCAACAGCGGAATTAGCAACAGACGATTTCGAAGCCGGCGACCCGACAACAGCCGCGCTGGAGACGGCGGGTTCAACCTTGGCCGAGATAGCGGCGCCGGAGCCGATCGTCGCCGAAGAGCCAATCACCGTCGAAGAGCAAAGCGCGGTCACGACTGATCGCATCGATCTGAGCGGCGTACGGGAATATGCAGACAGCATCCTGAACAAGCGCCGCAAGCAGGTGAAGAAGCGCGGCTGTAATCTGACGCAACTCACTGCCGCCGAGCGCCATCAACTTCGCATCGCCGTGAAGAAACTCCGCTACGCCATCGAATTTTTTGCGGCGCTTTATTCCAGAAAAAAAGTGAAAAAATTTAGCGCGGCGCTGACCGGCTTGCAGGAAGTGCTGGGTGCGTTGAACGATGCCACGGTTACGCAGACGCTGCTTTCGCGCCTTCCGGCGTCCGCTGCAATCGAGCACGAAGCCGCCGGTATTGTTGCCGGTTATAGCGTTGCACAATCGCACGCCAGGTTGGCCTCGCTCGACCAGCGTTGGAACGCTTTTCGTCGCAAAAAAGCGTTCTGGTAAGGGCGTGGCACCTCTCTGCTTACCCCTTTGAAAAAGGGGGATCGAGGGGATTTAGGTGGTTGGCGGGGCGACGCCCCCTCGCTTCGCTCTCCCGTACCCCCCTTTTTCAAAGGGGGGTTAAACTTAAGGAGTTTGAACATGGATATTATTTTTTGGCGCCATGCCGAAGCCGAAGACGGCGGCGCCGACTTGCCTGACGCTGACCGCAAGCTGACCGCGAAAGGCCGCAAACACGCGAAGCAGATGGCGCGCTGGCTGGAATCGCGTATGCCGCAACAGACCACGGTGTACGCGAGTCCGACGCGGCGTACCCGGCAAACGGCGCGGGCGCTGACCAAACAATTCGAAACGCTGGATGCGCTCGGCGCCGATACCACCGCGGCCGCATTGCTGAAAGCCGTCGGCTGGCCGCGCATTGAGGGAGCCGTCTTGATCGTCGGCCATCAGCCGAGTTTGGGCCAGGCCGCCGCCAAACTGTTGTCGGGAAGAGTCAGCGATATCAACATCAAAAAAGGCGCACTGTGGTGGTTCAGTCAACGCGACGGAAAACCGGTGCTGCTGCAGGCCGTGATTTCACCCGATCTGCTTTGACCGCCTCGTTTTCCGTTCGGAATCTCTCGGCTCCTCTTTCCCAGTCTGAAACCGGCGATCATTCCCGTTGCTGATAGCTCGCCAGAAAGCGTCTGTCGATGCGGTCTTTCCACCATAGGCTGGCGCGGCCGCGCCAGTAAAACGGGCCCCAGGTCGCGAGGCCGTCGCCGCAACCGAGATTCAGGATCGCGAGATAATTTTTCTGCGGCTGGTAATCCTTTAGTGGCTGGCTATCGAGCGCCGCGAGCAGGTTATGCAGCAGTAGCGGCGCTTGTCTGACGCCGAAGACGCCGAGCTTCGGTAATTCCCGTCCGTCGAAGTCGATGCAGTCGCCGGCGCCGAAAATGGCGGGGTCTGAGGTCCAGCGCAAATTTCGTCCGACCTGCATTCCGCTTCCCTCGCCCGCTTCGGCCAGATTCATATCCGCGATCACCCTGGCCGGCTTCAGCCCGGTTGCCAGCACGAGCAGGTCGAATGGATAGCTTTGGCCGCCAGCAAGCAATCGATCGGTCTCGATTCCTTGCAATGCGCTTCCAGCGATGAGTTCGATACCGCGCCGTTGCAGGCAAGCGGCGAGCGCCTTTGCCGCGCCGCGTGGCTGCCGGCTAATCAGTTGCGGGCTGCGCGAGATCAAGGAAAGCCGAATGCGCGCGCCGCATTTGCGCGCGAGCGCATCGATGTTCAGCGCGATTTCGCAGCCGGTCGGACCGCCGCCGGCAACCACGACCCGTGGCGGTCCTGGCAACGGCGCGGCTGCCGCCGGCTGAAAACGCTGCTCGAGCTGCTGACGCAGTCGCCACAAATTGGCGATCGGCTTGACGGTCCAGATGCGCGGCCCGCTTCCCCACGTTCCACGCAACGCGGCATGGTCTTCCCCGCTCAGATGCGGAAGCGCAACTTCGCTGCCGACATTGATTGATACCAGCGCGTACGGAAGGGTCGCGCCGGACGCGAGATGCAGCGCGCGTTTTTCGCGATCAAGTCCGGCCGCGGTATCGGCGATGAAACGGCCGCCCGCGCGTTCGATCAGCCTTTGCGCATCGACCTGATCGAGCGCAGGTTCATATATGCCGCCCAGCATTCCGGTCGCGAGCCCCGAATACCAGAACTTTCCCGGATCGACCAGGACAAGATCGACGCCGCGCCGGACAAATTCCCGCGCATTTTGCGCGACATGCAAATGTGCGTGGCCGGCGCCGACCAGTACGACCCGTTTTATCGAAGCGTCAGAGATAACGTTGTTCCGGCCCGGCAAACGTGAGGACTTCGGAAGTGGCTGCGGAACGATTGACGCCGCCTTCGACTAGCGTTAACAGGCTCTTGAAAAACGTAGCGCGCACAGCGCGCGGCCTGCGGGAGGAGCAGGATTCCACGCCGGGCAGGCGTGGATGCGACCCCGCAGGCGCGCACAGCGACCGCGATCATCCGGCGCTTCGCATCCCGCTTCGCGGTCGCATCCCCAAAGGGGCCCCTGCTCCGCGCTTCGCGGGCGCACGAGGCGCTGCGGGCCGACAAAGCGGGAATGCGGCTGTGACACGGAGGCGCAAAGCGCTTGGAGCGGGAACAGCCGCTTGCCGCCGCTCCCGCACCAGCCCTTCGAGTACCGTGGCGCGGCGGCATGCGAATACATGAGCATTTTGAGGCCCTGAGCAACGAAGTATGGACAAGCGCAGGAGTTTTTCAACAGCCTGTTAGCGCCATCCACCGGTCGCATCGCGCGCGGCTTCATTCGATGGCCGCGCGACCAGTCCTGATGCCGAAACGGTGATCGCATAACGCGCGCCGTCGGCCATCGGCAGATAGGTTGCGCTGCCGTATAGCGCATCGACCCACGGCAGGCTTTCGCGGTAGCGTCGCGCGAGCAGCCATATATCGATGACCTGTTCGGGCGCGAGCTCAAAGACCGTGCGCGGCGCGTTGCGCTCGTCATCGATATTCCGGTAGCGGCCGGACAGGCGTTCGAGCCGATACAGCGTGTCGAAGCCCAGCACGTTGGCAAACGCGCGCCACTTCAGCACGCGTGCATCGATCTGCCATTCATCGCCGCGCAATTCAAAGGTTTCGCCAGCGTCTGCCTTGGCCGAAGAATAGCGCAGGCTGGCGCGAAAAGATTGCGGGCCGAGCGCGCTGAATGCGATCTCGCCGACATCCTGTTCGGCCGACAAGCGGTGATAGGAATGCAGGCCCGCTGCCAGCAGCGCGAACACCGCGGCCACTGCAATCAGCAGCACGCCCGCAATTCCGTTCGCAGCACCTGCCAAAGCGCGGTGGCGCCAGAAACTGCGCAGCGCGGCGAGCAAAAAAACCACGCCGAGCAGTGCGCAGACGGCGATTGCGACAGGGATGATCATGGTCGCTGACGTGAAATTCGGATGCATCAAGCTGACGCAATCGACAGCGGACGTCAAGCGTCTCGGCATCCGAAAAGTCGCCGATGGACGTTAGGAAGGCTCTGGTTAAGCTTCCGTTCGGTGAGCCTTCGGCTTCACTCAGGACAGGCTTAGCGAACCAGGAATGGAGGGTTTCTCCTTCCCCCTCGACGGGGGAAGGTCGGGATGGGGGTGAGATTGGGAACAAGCGTGAGGCGTTCTTCCCCACCCCAGCCCTGCCCAGCAAGTGGGGAGGGAGTAACCAAAAAAGTGGGACTGCCTTTCGACAAGCCCAGAGCCTGCTCTCGAATGCTTCAATCGAGAGGCAACGGCATACTCAGACGTTTACTCGCTTACGCGGTTCGCTCGAAATCCTGCTCGCCGAAAAAGCAGAAGGCGTTCCGCCCCATGCGTTTGGCGCGATACATCGCGATATCGGCGCGCTTCAACAAAGTCTTGGTATCCGAGCCATTTGTCGGGAACAGGCTGATGCCGATGCTGGGGCTGGTCTGCACGGTCTTGCCGGCGACGATGATCGGCAAGGTTAGTATGTCGATTATTTTTTCCGCAACTTGCGCAGCGTCCGCTGCCGACTTCAGATCCGCGAGGATGATCACGAATTCGTCGCCACTGAGTCGGGCGACGGTATCGCCGGCGCGGGTCGCGGCGCGCAGCCGCTCGGCGACTTCGGTCAACAGGCCATCGCCGATATCGTGGCCCAGCGTATCGTTGATTTGCTTGAAGTGATCGAGGTCGATCAAGAGCGCCGCGACAAGCGAGCTGTTGCGCCTGGCGCGCGCGATAGCGATCTGCAGCCGGTCGTCGAGCAGAATACGGTTGGCCAAACCGGTAAGCGCATCGTGATGGGCGAGATAACGCATGCGCTGTTCGCGTTCGCGCAGCATACGCTCGGTGCGCATCCGTTCTTCGACCTGCATCCGCAAGGCGTTGTTGGCTTCGGTGAGCTGCAAGGTACGTTTTTGTACCAGCGCTTCAATATCCTGTTCACTTTCCCGCGTGAGTGCCGGTGCCAGACTGCCCGCGCTCCGTGGCTCGACGAGTTCGCGCTGCCGTTTCAGGAAACTAATTCGCGCAGCGAGCCCGACGGACAGCAGCATCATCGCGCTGACCGCACCGATGTGCAGGCTGTGCACGATCCAGAAGCTTTCCGGCACGATGCCTGCGATGCGCATCGCGGTCAGACCGCCGCCGATGATTTCGATTGCGAGCGCCGCGAGAAAGATGCGCGCCGGCAGATACTTCCGCGGCACTAGCCAAAATCCGGCCGCTAAATAGCAGACGAGATGAACCAGGGTCAAGAGCGCCGACAGCGCTAACGCTTGGCGGTAGTCCACGAACGGCAGCGCCGCGAGCGCGGACAAGGTCGTCGCCATCAGTGCAAGCATCGCGCGATCCAGCCATCGCGCCCGCCCTGCTGTATCCAGAAAAATGCGGGTGAACTGCGTGGCCGTGAGCAGCGCCAGCAACATCAGGACCGGCTGCGACCAGTTGGCGAGCAGCGGCGAGCCCGGCCACAGATACTGGAATGCGAGTCCGTCCGCGTTGGACAGCAACAGCGCGAGCGTTGCGATGTGCAAAACGTAGTAGAAAGTCGGCTTATCGCGCAGCCAGACGGCGCGGACAAGGTTGTACAGAATTATCGCGAGGATGACGCCGTAAAAAGCGCCGAGGACGGTGCGCTTGCTGAAAGTCGCGTCGACAAACGGCTGCGGCGCCCACAGGGTCATCGGAAAGGCCATCGCACCGCGGGTTTCGATGCGCAGATAAAACGTTTTCGGGGCGGTGTCCGCGAGCTTGATGCGAAAACCTGGATTCTGGTATTGGACCTCGCGCAGGTTGAACGGCAGGCGATCGCCGGTCTGTTTGGATCCGTATGTGCCGTCGGGCGCGGGCGCGTACAGTTCGATTGCGTCGAGATCGGGATAAGCGATCTCGAGAAAAAGATCGCGCGCCTCAGGTCCGTTTTGCCGCAGGGTAAAGCGCAACCAGTACGCGCCCTCTACCAAGCCATGACTGCGGCCGATATCAGCCACCGGGCTGAAGCGGTCGACCGGCGCTGAAATCAACTCGGCAAGGGAAAATTGCGCTGCGGGATCGGGCAGGAAATCGACGTAGCCTTGCAGGCTTTCATGCTCGAAACCGGTCTTCACCTCGAGGACCGGGGAAGGCGAATCCAGCGCGGCGCCGACAGCCGCGTTCCGTGCCGACAGTGCCGCAAAGATAAGCGCGAATAAAAGCGCAGTGCAGAAAAAGCGGGTAGGGCGCATCGTCCGTGCTCCGTCGATATCAGGCTAAACGCGGTCTTCCCGCCAGTTTCGTAGTATGACCATCGCCAAGAACCAACCGCGGCGGCCCGTGTCTGCTCGCTGCGAAGTATAGTTTCGCGGCGACAATTGGCGCACAGATTGGCAGCTTGGCCGTCAGATTTGGCGCTTCGGGACGGTTATCCAAAGCAATAAACGATTTGGGTCAGCCTTGGTTGATTTTCGCGCGTGACGCGTCCAAAAAGACATTACGCGATTTTCCCGTTCGTCCTCCGTACGTTCGTTGCATGTTTCTCAATACGAGGGTTAATCCGGAAATGACGCACTCGGTTGCGCCGGCGCTTCCAAGGCGCCCGGCGAGGTATCGGGATCGAGCCCGAGTTCGTTAATTTTTCGCGTCAAGGTGTTGCGGCCCATGCCCAGCAGCGCCGCCGCCTCGACCCTGCGGCCGCCGGTATGCGATAGCGCTGTCGTGATGAGCACGGTTTCGAATTGCCGCGATAACTCGGCGTGCAGGCTGCGCTCGCCACGCTTCAGCGCTTGATCGACCACGGCGCCGAGCGCCGATTGCCAACCCGGTCCCAGTTCCCCGCCGCGTTCCGCGCGCAGTTCGGCCGGCAGATCGAGCAGTTCGATGGTCTGGCCGGGCGCCATAACGGTCAACCAATGGCACAGGTTTTCGATCTGGCGAACATTTCCCGGGAAATCGTGCAAGGCCAGAAACTTCAGCGCGGCATCGGAAAAGCGCTTGGCTTCGACGCCGAGCGCGCGCGCGCTTTTTTGCAGGAAAAACTTCGCCAGCAGGCCGATATCCTCGCGCCGCTCGCGCATCGGCGGCAGGCGCAGGCGGATGACATTCAGGCGATGAAACAAATCCTCGCGAAACAGGCCGAGCTTGACGCGTTGCTCGAG
>JACMKV010000152.1 GCA_014379915.1 Burkholderiales bacterium | reverse complement strand
TGCGTTCGAACATTGCCGAGCGAGCCCACCTTCAGCAGCGCGGAGGTTACTGCTTCATCGGGCCCCTCGACAATCAGGACGAGGTCGTGATGTCCCACTGTCCAGTAGACGCTCTTGACCGTTATACCCAGTTTCTCAGTCGTCGCCTTAAACGCTCCAAAGCGATCCAGTGTGTCCTTAACGTTCCGAATTCCCTGATCAGTGAAGTTCATAAGGGTGATAAACGTTGCCATGGTTTGCCTCCAAGTTTAGTCGATGGGCGGTCGCCAAGCCGACGCAAACCTGGAGCAAGACCGCCATTTCTCCAGGTCTGATTGGTTCGCACCTGACCAGGTTCCAGTTGCCGCATACGAGGGCGCGAGTTCCGGGCAAGCGTCAGGTTGCGCCTGCGACCGGATCACGCAAAAATCTGCGCCTTCTTGTTCTTGCTGTTGCCCTCGAGCTGCGGATGTTGCGGATAGCCGCCGTGATCGAGCAGCGCGTTGACGCGCGTATGAAGCTGCGCGTAAGTGATTTTGTAATTGGCGTCGCGAATCGCCTGCAGCGCGAAATAGGTCATCGCGCCGTGATAGGTTCCGCCAATCAGCGCGTCATACGAATATTCGCGGTCGGTACAGCCTGAAAGCAGCAGTTCCTTCATTTTCGATTGCGGATATTTGCTCTTGCCTTTGGGCCTGGCTTGCCACGGATTGTCGAGCACGGCTTTGCCCAGCAACGCGGGATTCAGGAAGCGCACGCGGCGGTCGTCAGGGGTGCGCATGCCGGGAATGATCTCGCTGATCGCGGCGCGCGTCACCGTTCCCGAATGGCAGGAATCCGAAATCACGTCGAGCTTTACTCCTTTCGGCAGGTTGGAGAAGAGCTCGCGTAATTCGTCATCGACGATCAAATTGTCCTGCGTATCGTAAGGGCACAGCGCCTCGTCGTAACTGGGCTCGTCGCCGCTCGCATCGGCGAGATAAGTGCCGTGCGACGAGTTGCTAAAAACCAGAACATCGCCGGATTTGGCGCCGGCCAGCAACTGCTTGAGGCCGTCGATGATTCTGGATTTGATCGCTTCGGCATCGGTCGCGAGCTTCACGTTCGAAGACGGGAAATCGTAGTGTTCGACGAGCAGCTTGGCCCACGCTTTGGCGTCGTTCACGCAGCCGTTCAAATCGCTGCCGTCGCCCGGATAATCGTTGATGCCGACGCAGAATGCTTTCCTCGCCATGATTTTTTCTCCTTGCTTGTTCAAAAAAAGCGCCTAGCAGGTTGCTGAAATAAGGGCATGACGAACAAAATGGGGGCTCTCATAATTTTGCTTTCTCGATGTTCTCTGCGATGCGCGGAGTTATCGTGAATTCCATTCTGCCGGGGTGCCGCTCTTTACCGGTTTTATCCGATCTCACGCCCTTCAGGACGCACCTATCCCGTCACCGGGCACAAGCGACTCATGCGCAGCAGGTTGTAGGCGGCGCCGGTGAGTCGTGCCAGGTGCTGCGTTCGCGCCACGCCCTTGACGCGCGTCTTGCGCAAGCCGCCGATGGTCTTGCCCCAGCCGAAGACTTGTTCGATGCGCTTCCGGATGACCTGGCTGATCTGATAGCCACGCGACCGACTGGTGCGACCATCCAGGCCGGGCGTCACGTGTCCTGCCTTGCGCGCCACATGCGGCTTGATGCCGCGGCTGCGCAATCCGGCGACGAAGGAACGGGTGTGATAACCCTTGTCGCCCCCGACCGTTTTGGGGTTGAGGCGCTTTCCGCGCTGACGCGTAAGCAGGGTGAGTGCTGCGTCCGGCTCAGTGACACCCACCGACGGTGTAACCGACAGATCGGTGACGAGGCCGTGGCGATTGTCCATCAGCGCGTGCGCCGCAAAGGTGAGCTTCGCTTCTTTGCCCGGCCCCTTGCGCAGGAGCCGGGACTCGGGGTCGGTCACACTCCTGTGGGTGTCGTTGCTGCGCTTCTCGCCTTTGAAATCCACATCACCTCCGGCGTCGGCTCCCGGTCCCTCGCCGTCTTTCCTCTGAAACGACTTCATCGAGGCCCAGGCTTCAATCAACGTGCCGTCGACGCTGAAATGCTCGTCCGAGAGCAGCGCCAGGCGCCGGGCTTCACGGACCACCGCATCCAAGAACGCGAGGGCCACTTCGTGTTCGACCAGCCGCTCGCGATTCTTGCTGAACGTCGAAGCATCGAAGCTCGCCTCTTCCAGGCTCATGTCGAGAAACCAGCGAAACAGGATGTTGTAGTCGAGCGTCTCGCAAAACAGCCGGTCGCTTCTGACCGAGTACAACGCCATCAACAGACTCGATTTGAGCAGCCGCTCGGGCGGTATCGACGGCCGGCCAATCGCGCTGTACATCCTGTTCAGCACCGGCCGGATCGATTGGAGCGCCCCATCCGCGTAGGCCTTGATCGAGCGCAGCGGATGACTGGGCGGCACCCGCTCTTCCGGCGAGAAGTAGCTGAACACGTGACCTTGTGGATTGACTTCACCGCGCATCGCTTCCCCCGCTAGAGAACAGATTCAATGAAAGCTATGACATTCGCATGCATCAATCGTTTCTGTCGCCCCGGCAATTTTGGGCCTTTTTCAGCAACCTGCTAGATACAGCCGATTAAAACGTTAACCGCCGTGGAATCCGTGCAGCGGATCTTTCTCCTTGCTGATGAAATCCTGAGAAGCATTCGGTTGCGGTATCGGTTGCTGCGGCGGTTCGTAGCGCCGGACCGGATAATTTTTGGCAAGGTAGTCGATGTTCTTCTGCCGATCGTAGGCGCGGTCCAGCGGAAGCGGCTCGATTTCATGCGGGATGCCCTGTTCCTGATTACGGCGCCAGACCAAGTATAGAAAATAGCCGGCTGCGGCGCCTGCGGCAATGGCTACGGCGAAGAGCGCGCGGTTTCTCTGTTCTGAATTCATGGTCGCTTCCTTTCGTTATTGTCGGACAGCGTTTCGTCAACTCAGAGGCGCCATTCGGTCACGAAGTTCCGCGTTACGAACGTTCCGCGCATAGTACATTCTCGAAATCGATCGACAATGCTATACGCACTCGACGAGAACCCCGTCGGGCTAGCCCGCTTCGAGCAGCTTGCGTTGTTCGGCGAATCTGGCGCGATCATCGGCGCTGGGCGCTGGGTATGCAAGTGCCAGCCGCTGCAGGTTGTCGATGATGATTTCGGCGACGGTTTCGCGCATGTAATCCTTGTCGTCGGCCGGGATCGCGTACCACGGCGCCCACGGACGCGATGTCGCGTTCAGCGCATCCTGGTAAGCCCGCATGTAATCGTCCCAATGCCCACGCTCTTTTACATCGCTGGGGTTGAACTTCCAGATTTTTCGCGGTTCGTCGAGACGCGACAGAAAACGCCGCCGCTGTTCGTCCCTGGAGACATTGAGCCAGAATTTCAATATGACGACGCCATTACGCGCGAGATGCTGTTCGTATTCGCGTATCGACTCAAAGCGCTCCTGCCACAGCTTTTCGGGATCGGTCCTGTGCGGCAGCTTTTGCGCTTTCAGATACTCCGGGTGCACGCGCACGACCAGCACTTCCTCGTAATAGCTGCGATTGAATACGCCGATCCGCCCGCGCTCAGGCAGGCAGCGCGTGGTGCGCCACAAAAAATCGTGATCGAGTTCTTCGGCGTTCGGCGCCTTGAACGAAAACACCTGGCAACCAAGGGGATTTACGCCGGTTAAAACTTTGCCGATCGTGCTGTCCTTGCCGGCCGCATCGAGCGCCTGAAAAATCAACAACACGGCGTATTGGTCCGAAGCGTATAAAAGCTCCTGCATCTCGCCGAGCTCTTCGACGAGCTTGTTCAGCCGCCTTTTGCTCTCGTCCTTGTCGGTCACTTTAACCGGTGCAGTGCGCGCACCTTTTTCTCGAAACGATCCGTCAAAAGGGACGAGGTGCGGGCTGGCCACGGGTTTGAACATGAAGTCTCCTTGGGGGGTTGGCAAGCGGATGCGCTACGGCAGTTTCACTCTTCGCGTTTTACCAGGCAACGCGCTTTTTTGCTGCTCGGATCAGTCGCGAGTTGCGGCTTGCGGCGATTCGAGAACAGCAATTGATCGCGGCTGCTCACGTAATCTTGAGCAAGACACAATCAGCACGCAACTATTTGTTTCGCAAATATGACATCCGGGAACGGCGCGACGCTGCTTCCGCGGCCCGGCCAACGGCTTACCGCGGGCGACGAATCGCTGCCCCCGTTTTTTGGCAAGTCGAGCGATCGTTCCGCGGATTAGGGAACCTCTGATTAACCTATCCGTGGCCAGCCCTTTGGGTTGCGACGATAAGGCCGCACCTGTGGCGTTGCGGGGGCGCGCGGACACGTTACCGGCGAAGCCGGCCGTTTGCGGGGAGCGCGCCCTAGCCCCGCCT
>JACMKV010000151.1 GCA_014379915.1 Burkholderiales bacterium | reverse complement strand
GCGCCCGGCTCGACCAGCACGCTGCTGATCTGATTTTCGCGCATAAGCTGCACCGCTTCTTCGACCGACGTATCGGGCGCCACGCGAACCGGATTTGGCGTCATCACTTCGCGTATCGTCAGCGGTGCGCGACCGGTCGCCTTCATCGTCGAATACGGATGGGCGACGCGTTCTTCTTCGCGCCGGGTACGGTCCTGCTCGATCGCAGCCCGCCGTTTCGCGCGAAATGCCTTCAGGTCGAGCGAACCCTGGATCTGGGCGATCAGCGCATCGGCGAAGCCGCTGGTTGAGACTTCGTGCGCGCCTTTCATCTGCCGCGCGAAATCGTAGGTGACGATTTTTTCCTTGATGACTTCGGGATAGGCCGCGCTGATCAGGTCGGCGGCAATATTCCAGCCGATGTGCTCGAGCATCATCACGCCGGAAAACAGCAGCGAGCCGGGATTGACCTTGTCCTGATTCGCATACTTGGGCGCGGTGCCGTGGGTTGCCTCGAACACCGCCACCTCATCGGAAATATTGGCGCCCGGCGCGATACCGACGCCGCCGACTTCGGCGGCAATCGCGTCCGACAGATAATCGCCATTCAGATTCGGGCACGCGATGACGTCAAACTCGGTCGGACGCAGCAGCATCAGCTGAAACATGATGTCGGCAATGCGATCCTGGATCACGACCTTGCCTTCCGGCCGCTTGCCGCCGTGGATCCGATACAGTTCTTCTTCGGTGATCGCGCGCTCGGCGAATTCCTCGCGCGCCAGATCGTAGCCCCAGTTGCGGAACGCGCCCTCGGTATATTTCATGATGTTGCCTTTGTGCACCAGGGTGACGCTCTCACGCTTGTTGTCTATCGCGTATTGAATCGCCTTGCGCACCAGACGTTTGCTGCCGAATTCGCTGATCGGCTTCACGCCGAGCCCGCTGCCTTCGAAGAATTTCGCGCCGAGCTCGTCTCTCAGGAAACGCGCGAGCTTTTCGTTTTCGGCCGAGCCGGATTTGTACTCGATGCCGGCATAGACATCCTCGGTATTCTCACGGAATATGACAACGTCAACGCGCTCGGGGTGCCGGAGCGGTGACGGCACACCCTCGTAATAGCGGACCGGGCGTATGCACGCGTACAGGTCGAGATCCTGGCGCAATGCCACGTTCAGCGAACGAAAGCCGCCGCCAACCGGCGTGGTCAACGGCCCTTTGATCGAAACCACGATGTCTTTCAGCGCTTCGCGCGTTTCTTCCGGAAAAATTTCGCCGCCATAGCGCTCGACCGCCATCTCGCCGAGATACAACTCCATCCAGTGAATTTTGCGCTTGCCGTCATAGCCCTGCTCGACCGCGGCGTCCCACACACGCAAACAGGCGCGCATGATGTCGGGGCCGATGCCGTCGCCTTGGATAAAGCCGAGGATCGGATTATCCGGAACGACCAGGCCGCCGTCCTTGATGCTGATTTTGTGGCCGTCGCGGGGAAGTGCGATGTGCTGGTAAGTCATTTTGATTCCGCCGAACAAATAATAATTATACGGGCAACGCCGCACAGCGATTGTGACAGGACGATAACGCGCGACAGGGTAAAGACTGGCATCGGCTACGAGATTGGCGCGCCCTACTGGATTCGAACCAGTGACCTTTGGCTTCGGAAACCAACACTCTATCCAACTGAGCTAAGGGCGCATTCCGCGGGAAAGCTTAGCGTTTTTCGCTCGCAGCGTCTACGCGCAATGCTGCCGGGCGGCCGGTATACCGTTATAATTCAGCTTTTTTTCAAGAGGTTCCGGTGAACGAATCCCACGACCAACACACATCGCCGATCAAGACGCCCAAGCAGTTGCTGATGGTCGTGATCGCCGCTTTTCTGGTGCCGATAATCGGCATTTCGCTTCTTGCGGCGCTGATTACGAGCGGGTCGAAAATCGATTTAAACTCGTCGGCAATGTCCGACGAAGCCGTTGCCAAACGCCTGCAGCCGATCGGTGAAGTCGTCGTGGCCGATACGGCCAAAGGGGTGGATACGGCCGGCGCTGTCGAAACCGCGGCGAGCGCGACTCGCGCTGGGTCACCTGCTACAGCGCCAGCCAAAACGCCGGAAGCGGCAGCCGTTCCGGCTAAATCAGCCGCCGCCCCTGAAGCGAACGCTGGCAGCGCCAAGCCGGCGGCGGACGCAGGCAAATCGGTATATGAAGCATATTGCGTTGCCTGCCACGCAAGCGGCGTGGCTAACGCGCCGAAGTTCGGTGACAAGGCGGCGTGGGCGCCAAGGATTCAAACGGGTATCGATACACTGTATGCAAGCGCACTGAAAGGCAAGGGTGCTATGCCGCCGAAGGGCGGCAATGTCTCGCTGCCTGATGCCGACGTCAAAGCCGCTGTAGATTATCTCGTCAGCCAGGCAAAGTAGTGCGCGCAGATGCGCCATGCTGAAAGCAGCAGCTGACGTTCCGGCGTGGCGACCTACGCGATAGGGGATATCCAGGGTTGTTTCGGCGCGCTGCGAAAGCTGCTCGCGGCAATCTCTTTCGATCCCGAATTCGACCGCCTTTGGCTGGTCGGCGATCTCGTCAATCGCGGACCGGAGTCGCTTGCTACCTTACGCTTTGTCAAAGGCCTGGGCGAAGCGGCAATCACGGTTCTCGGCAACCACGATCTGCATCTATTGATGGTTGCCAGCAATCTGGCAAAGCCGAAGCGCAACGATACGCTGGGCGAGATCCTCGCTGCGCCGGATCGCGACGAGCTTCTTTGCTGGCTGCGCCAGCAACCGCTGCTGCACGCGGACGGCAATTATGCGATGGTGCATGCCGGTTTGCTGCCTTCGTGGGACCTGGCAAAAGCGGCGTCGTTGGCACGCGAGGCAGAAGCGGCTTTGCGCGCAGGCGATTACCGCGACTTCCTGGCCGAGCTGTACGGCGATCAGCCCGACACGTGGAGCAATGAACTGTCCGGCGCGGCGCGGCTGCGCGTCGTGGTCAACGCATTCACGCGCCTGCGCCTGTGTTCGCAAGAAGGAAGGATGGAATTTTCATACAAGGGCGAGCCGGAAAGAGCGCCGCGCGGTTATTTGCCGTGGTTCGACATGCCGGATCGGGCGAGCCGCGCTAACACAATCATTTTTGGCCACTGGTCGGCTCTTGGACTGCGCGTCCGGCCGAATCTGCTGGCGCTGGATAGTGGATGCCAATGGGGAGGCTCGCTTTCGGCGGTTCGACTCGAAGATCGCCAGGTGTTTCAAGTCGGCTGCCATCCGCCTGGCTGCCATTAGCCGAAAGTCCCAGGGCAGCGATAATCTGGTCGCGCGCCTTCCGGGCGAGTTCACTTCGGCTCAGGCCTGCTGTTGCGATCGTTTCGGTAAAAGTCAATTCGGCGACTGTACCCGGCTGATTGGCAATCGCGCACACCGATTCCAGGAACCCCACGTCGCCCGCATAAATAACCTCCGCGCTGGGGCTGCCATCGGGCCGCAGGTAGCGAATCCCGACCGGCCGCAGATGTGCATCAGAGATGAGCGCGGCCTGCAGCAGCGATGCGTGAAACGGCGCGACCCTTCCGCCATCGGTCGTCATTCCCTCCGGAAACACCGCAACGACTTCACCCGCTTTTAACAAGCTGGTCATCTCCTCGTTGATTCGCCTGACGTCCGCCCGCGTACTGCGCGCAATAAACAAAGTCCCAGCTTTTTCGCACAACCATCCGAGGATCGGCAACCACGGAACCGGCCACGACCGCACCTCTGATTTCGAAACGAAACGCGACGGGCACACTGCGTGAATCGCGAAAATGTCGAGCCAGGAAACGTGGTTGGCGACGAGCATGGCGGGCGCAACGGGAACTCCCGGCAAGGTACGATCGCGCGGCGAGCCGGTGATCCTCAATTCAACCCCCAGGATCGCCAGCAATTTTCCGGACCAACTTTGGATCAGCGCGCGTTCACCAGGTTTTGCCACCCACCGAAAAACAAAACCCGCGGTCGCAACACCCTGTAGCAGGTGCAGCGTCAAGCGGGCTAGGCGAAACAGGAAAAGCGGTCGGATGCGACGAAACCGATATAGCCGACGCAGTAATTTGCTGCGAGCGTCAGCGAGCGACGCGTGTCACGCCGCCACCGGAAAGCAGACGCACGCGGTCGCCGGGATTGAACACCTCGGCGATATCGGCTGCCTGCGTTACCGCAGTGACCTTGCCACTATCGAGTGTAACGGTAATCTCGACGCCTTCACGGTTGGTCACGCCCTCTTCCGCCGCCGCGCCGCCGAGGCCGCCAATCACCGCGCCGAGGACAGTCGCGATTGCTCGCCCGCCCCCGCCGCCGACTGTGTTGCCGGCGACACCGCCGACCACTGCGCCGGCGCCCGCGCCGATCGGCGTCTTCGTGCCTTCGATCTGTACCGAGCGAACGCTCTCGACCACGCCATAGCGCACGCTTTGCTCGCCGCGCACCTGTTCGCGAGAGTAATCCCGGCCCGATTGGCCCGCCGCACAGCCGGTCAGCGCCGCCGCGCCGATCAGCACTGCGATGGTCAATGCCCTCAGATTCATCGTGCGTGTCATTGAATTTCTCCTAAGCCGTTCCGGCTTTAGCCTTTGAGTCGAATATCGGCGCCGAATTCCTTGCGATAGCGCGCGCTAATTTCGTCACGGCTGGCCCAATGGTTTTGCGTGCCGTGCGTTTCGATCTTCAGCGCGCCCATCAGCGATGCCAGACGCCCCGTTACCTGCCAGCCCAATCCGGTCGCAATGCCGTGCAACAATCCCGCACGATAGGCATCGCCGCAACCGGTCGGATCGACGACTTTCGCGGGCTTGGCGCAGGGTATGTCGATCTGCTCGCCCGCGACGTAAATCGTCGATCCTTGCGCACCCCTTGTGACAATCAGGGCCTGCACAAGTTTGGCCAGCCCCCCGATTTTGCGGGCGGTGCGCGCTTCGAGCAATTGCGCTTCGTAATCGTTCATTGCGGCATAATCGGCGCGCCGGAGAAATTCCAGCAGCTCGTCTCCGTTGAACATCGGCAGACCCTGGCCTGGATCGAATACAAAGGGAATTCCGGCATCGGCAAACTCGCGCGCATGCTGCAGCATGCCGTCGCGACCATCGGGCGCGACAATGCCTAGTCCGATCTCTTTGGCATCGGCAACGTGATTGTGATGCGAGTCGTTCATTGCGCCGGGATGAAATGCAGTGATCTGATTATCGTCGAGGTCCGTTGTAATAAAGCATTGTGCGGTAAAGGTTCCCGGCATGGTTCGTAAGTGCGTTTGCGGCAATTCGAGGCGCTGCAAGCGTTCGGCATACGGTGCGCTGTCTTCGCCAACCGTGGCCATGATCAACGGCTCGCCGCCGAGCATTTTCAGGTTGAAGGCGATATTGCCGGCGCAGCCGCCGAACTCGCGGCGCATCTCGGGAACCAGAAACGAAATATTCAGGATATGAATCTGCTCGGGCAGGATGTGGTTCTTGAAACGATCGCGGAACACCATAATCGTGTCATACGCGATGGAACCGCAGATCAGCGTGCGCATAGCTATTGGTCGGAAAAGTGGGGGAAGGGTGCGATGCGCTCGTTAGCTTCTAATCATGCGCAGAAACTCGCCGGGCGTTGGCGTGCTGATTTGCTTGCGGGTCGCAAGCACAGAATGTCGCGACCCGGAGTCAGTGGAATCAGGACTGGCTGGCAGCATGGCCAGCCTCGTAGGTGCGCGAAGGTCGAGCTGGTTTTCTCAGGATCGCGGCCGGCCCTCGACCAACCAATTACTGCTCAGCGCTGAATCGGCAGCCAGGTCAGCGTACCCGCTTTCATATCGGGCACCAGCACGAATTTACGACTGGCGTCGAGCGTAATATCGGCGGCGGCCTGGAAATCCTGTTTGTATTCGATCGGCCTGGCATCTTTCTTTTTCAGGTTCAGCCTGAATACCTTGCCATTTTTCCAATCGCTGATTTGCAGGTTGCCGGCGCGATCGAGCGCGAGTCCATCGCCTCCGCCGAAACCGTCGGCGAGCTTCTTGCTCGGATGCGGCGACTGCAAATCGATGCGATAAAGCTCACCACTTGAAAAATCAACTACGAGCAGCGATCCACGATCGATCAACAGGCCATTGGGGCTTTTTACCCGGCCATCTTCGGCGTGAGACGTAACGACGCTGACGACTCCATCCGGGCTTATACGGAAAATTGCACCGCCGCCGCCGGCCTTGATATCACCGCTGTCGGACACATAAACATTGCCCTTGGTATCGATCGCAACGTCATTCAGGAATTGGGGTGTCACTGGAAATGCGCTCGCTGACAAAAATACCGCGGGCTTGCCTTTCTTGTCGATTTTCCACACGCGCATCTTGTCGGCGACGTAAATGAAATCACCGTGCTGGGCAATGCCTTTTGGATCATCGAGCCCAGTGGCAAAAGCGACAGCCTGGCCATTCTTCTCGATGATAGCGATGCTTCCATCGCCATCGACGCCGAATTCGCCGATCTGCGATACGAAAATGCGCCCATCATCTGCCGACATTACCGATTCGGGCGACGCCAGCCCCTTGACCACGCGCAAATCCTTCGCGGCGACGTTCCCGCTCAAAACCGCCAGCGCAGCAGCAGCCACCAATGTCAGTTTCTTGTTCAGCACTTTTTTCTCCTGCAAGCCGCGACTCTCAGTGGCCGCACGACGGGATGGTGGGTCACACTTTCTTCAGCGCCGCAAGCGCCGCTGCGTAGTTTGGCTCTTCCTTGATTTCCGGGACCATCTCGGTATAGACGACCTTGTCGCTGGCGTCGAGCACGACAACCGCGCGCGCCGCGGCGCCGGCCAGCGGCGAATCGCTGATCGCAACACCGTAGTTCTTAAGGAATTCCTTGCCGCGCATCGTCGACAGGGTCACCACATTGTTCAAACCTTCCGCGCCGCAGAAACGCGCCTGCGCAAACGGCAAGTCGGCCGAGATGACCAACACGACAGTGTTGTCAAGGCTGGATGCCTCTTGATTGAAGCGCCGCGCCGATTGCTGGCAGGTCGGCGTATCCAGGCTCGGAACGATGTTCAGCACCTTACGCTTACCGGCAAAATCCTCGAGACTGACGTCGTTCAAATCCTTGCCGACCAGCTTGAACGCCGGCGCAGTAGAACCGACCTGTGGCAACTTACCTTCGATTTTGATGGGGTTGCCTGCGAGCGTGACCATTGAGTTCTCCTTTTTAAACGATCGTGTTGCTGAATAGGCTTGCCAGCTGGGTTTGCCCGCCATTACGCGTGGGCGAAATCTACGACAGTAGCCTGGTTGGTGGCCCGTATCGTTGCTTGAACTTTTATAGCGATCGACTTGCGGTCCGATTCAATGGCAGCGCCCGACTGCGCAGTAACGCGCCACCCGGCTTGCAGAATGACTGGCCCAGGAACTTTATGAAAACCGGGACGCCTTTTGGAAACCCTGGTCGAAAGCCGGGGCAATCTTTATCAGTGCTCCTGACTATCGATAAGTTCTTGATACGCCGTCGCATCGAGCAATCCGTCCAATTCGGCACCGTCATCGGGCTTCAGCTTGAATATCCATGCCTCGAACGCGTCTTCATTGATTTTTTCGGGGGAAGCCTCCAGTTCGCCGTTGATAGCAACGACCTCACCTGAAACCGGCGCGTAGATGTCGGACGCCGCTTTTACCGACTCGACGACGCCGCATTCCTTGTTGCGAATCAGCTTGCGGCCAACTTCCGGAATTTCTATAAATACCATGTCGCCCAGCAGTTCCTGGGCATGGTCCGTGATGCCGATGCTTATCGTGCCATCAGGCTCGGCACGTATCCATTCATGGGTATGAGTGTATTTTAGATCGGGGGGAAGGGTCATAGGCAGCGAGAGAGCAAAACCCCATTTTACCCCAGATCGATGTTTCGAGCCGCTGGTCGCATACGAGCGGGAGGATGGTCATAAGCGGGACCTCCGACAGCAGGTTCGTCACCGCTTATCAACCCGACTGCCGTCGCCATGGATAGCAGCTAAGGTCCCGCAGCTTCAAACACCTCCAGTTCGCCCACTGTGATGAAGTCGGCACTGCCTGATCGCAGCCGCGCATGGATGTTTCAATCCGCGCCCGTCTGATCAGGGGTGCAGCGAGGAAGACGTAGTACCGTTACGGAAGCGATTTTGCAGCTTGGCACTGCAATTATTTTTGGTTTTTTCTTTTCTTGGGTGTAGTGGAAGCGGCACTTGACGATGTAGAGCACGCCCGCTTCGACGCGGTATGCTCGCGTTCAGGTCATCGCCCCTTTCAGTTTCAATCCTCGCCCGTCAGTGATGACGGGCGCTGCCAACAACGGCGCTTCGTATTCTGGTTCGATGTTTCACACGGAGCCGACCGAGGTTCGTATTAAAGAGTATGGGAGCTTCAAGGCGATTAATTTCGATGATCTCCTGGCCGTTTCAAGGCGAGACTGGAAGGGCCGATCAACGGCAATATTCTGTTGCGGCAGGCGCAGCGTCAAGCCGTTCCTGAAAGCGATCGCCATATTTTCCGAGATCGTGCAGCAAGCCAAGCCAGCGAGTTCGCCTCCCTTGCGCCTCGCCAGCCTTTCAGGAATTG
>JACMKV010000150.1 GCA_014379915.1 Burkholderiales bacterium | reverse complement strand
GTTCGGTCAAGCCGAGCAGCCGCTTGCCCTTGCGCGTGAATAGCTCGATGCCGAGCTCGTCCTCGAGATCCTTGATGTGTTTGCTGACGCCGGATTGCGACGTGAACAGCGTGTTGGCGACCTCGGTCAGGTTGTAATTCTGGCGGACGGTTTCGCGGATGATGCGCAGTTGCTGGAAGTTCATTGCCACAAATTCCTCAATTGACCACCGGGCTCTGACTGCTCTTGCCGTTCTGCTGGAATATCCGCAGATGCGACGGCACCAGGCGCACCGACAAACCTTCGGCGAGCTGCAATGCCAGCAACTGCTGCTCGGTCAGCTCGACTTCGTAATGCTCGGTGCCGCTGGCGGCATGCGTTCCCGTCAGCTCGACTCTCGCGGTTTTGCCGAACGCCTGGATGCGGTTAACTTTGGCGATCACACCTTGCTGCGCATTCGGACTGACGACTATATCGAGTTCATGCGGGCGCGCAAACGCGATGACTTCGGCGCCCTGCGGCAAATCTTCCTCGGCATGCGGCAGCGCGTGATCGCCGACGCGCAACTGTGCGCCATCGACGCGGCCGTGGAACAGATTGACCGCGCCAAGAAAATTGTAGCCGAATGGCGTGGCGGGCCGCTCGTAGACCTCATCGGGCGTGCCGACCTGCTCGACCCTGCCCTGATTCAGCAGCACGATGCGGTCGGCAACTTCGAGCGCTTCCTCCTGATCGTGGGTGACGAAGATCGACGTGAATTGCAGATTCTGGTGCAGTTTGCGCAACCAGCGGCGCAATTCCTTGCGCACCTTGGCATCGAGCGCGCCGAACGGTTCGTCGAGCAGCAGCACGCGCGGCTCGACTGCGAGGGCGCGCGCCAGCGCAATGCGCTGCCGCTGACCACCGGAAAGCTGCGACGGATAACGGTTGGCGAGCCAGTCGAGCTGCACGAGTTCGAGCAGCTCGCGCACCTTGCGATGGATAGCGGCCGGCGACGGCCGTACTTTGCGCGGCTTCACGCGCAGGCCGAACGCGACATTGTCGAACACCGTCATATGCCGGAACAGCGCGTAATGCTGGAACACGAATCCGACCTGGCGCTCGCGCACGTGCTTCTCGGCGGCGTCTTCGCCCTCCAGCAGCACGCGCCCGAAGTCGGCCGATTCGAGTCCCGCGATGATGCGCAGCAAGGTCGTCTTGCCGCAACCCGAGGGCCCGAGCAGCGCGACCAGTTCGCCGGTCGGGAAATCGAGCGACACGTTGTCGAGCGCGATGAAGCGCCCGAACGTTTTGCGGATGTTTTCGACTTGTATGCTCATGGCATTACTCCTCCTGGCCTTTTTGGCTTTGCGCGCTCGCGTTCAACGCGGCCTGCCATTCGATGAACGTCTTGACCACCAGTGTGACGAGCGCAAGCATTGCCAGCAATGACGCGACCGCGAACGCGGCGGCAAAGTTGTATTCGTTGTAGAGAATTTCGACGTGCAGCGGCATGGTGTTGGTCAGGCCGCGGATGTGGCCGGAGACGACCGACACCGCGCCGAATTCTCCCATGGCGCGCGCGTTGCACAAAATCACACCGTAGAGCAGCCCCCATTTTATATTCGGCAGCGTGACGTTCCAGAACGTGCGCCAACCTGAGGCGCCGAGCACCGTCGCCGCCTCTTCTTCCTCGCGCCCCTGCGCCTGCATCAGCGGAATCAATTCGCGCGCGACAAACGGAAAGGTAACGAACACCGTCGCCAGCACAATGCCGGGAACGGCGAAGATGATTTTGATGTCGTGCGCGAGCAGCCACGGGCCAAACCAGCCTTGCGCGCCGAACACGAGCACATAGATCAGGCCGGCGATCACGGGGGATACGGAGAACGGCAGATCGATGAACGTAATCAGCAGATGCTTGCCGCGAAAATCGAACTTGGTGATCGCCCACGCGGCGGCGATGCCGAACACCAGATTTAGCGGCACCGCGATCGCCGCCGTCAGCAAGGTCAGCCGGATCGCGGACAAAGCGTCGGGGTCTGTCAGCGCCGCCAGATAAACGTCGACGCCTTTACGCAGCGCCTCGAAGAAAACGGCGACGAGCGGCAGCAGCAGGAACAGCGCGAAAAAACTCAGCGAGATTCCGAGTATCAGCCGTTTGACCCAGGGCTTTTCGCGGGTGGCGGCGCTCGCTTCATAGCGCGTGTCGGGATTGCCTGGTAAGCGTAGTGCGGTGGTTAATCCAGCCATAGTGGGGTTTTACCTGATCGTTTTACACAAGCGATCGTCGGCCCGCGCGCTAGCGGGCCAGTGATTTTCGTTTAACGACACTGGATTCCCGCCTGCGCGGGAATGACACCTATTTTGTTGTCGTCCCCGCCCCCGATTCAAGCATTCGAGGGCAGGCTCCAGCGGGGACCCAGGGACTTTCGCAAATGCAGGCGCAGTTCCGCACGAATTACGGTTTTTCATCAGGAGCCTTTCTCTCCGCGCTTCTGCGTCCACGCCTGCAAGCCGTTGATCACGAGCAGCAGCGCGAACGACAGCAGCAGCATCACGCACGCAATAGCCGTAGCGCCGGTGTAATCGTACTGCTCGAGCTTGGTGATGATCATGAGCGGCGTGATTTCCGAAACCATCGGGATATTACCGGCGATGAATATGACGGAGCCATACTCGCCGACGGCGCGCGCGAACGCCAGCGCGAAGCCGGTCAGAAGCGCCGGCAGCAGGATCGGCAGGATCACGAGCCGGAACGTCTGCCAGCGTTGCGCGCCCAGGCTTGCCGCGGCTTCTTCGAGTTCGGTTTCGAGATCGGCCAGCACCGGCTGCACGGTGCGCACGACGAACGGCAGGCCGATGAAAATCAGCGCAACGAGTACGCCGAGCGGCGTGAATGCGACCTTGATACCGAGCGGTTCGAGGATCTGACCGAGCCAACCGTTAGGCGCATAGAGCGCCGTCAGCGCAATCCCGGCAACCGCGGTCGGCAATGCGAACGGCAGATCGACGAGCGCATCGACGATGCGTTTGCCCGGGAACGTGTAGCGCACCAGCGCCCACGCGAGCATCATCCCGAACACCGTATTGATCGCCGCTGCGAGCAACGATGCGCCGAACGACAGCTTGTACGACGCGACCACGCGCGGCGCGCTGATCGCGGCCCAGAATTGCTCGAAGCTCAGGCTGAACGTTTTCAGGAATACCGCGGCCAGCGGTATCAGCACGATCAGCGACAGGTAGGCGAGCGTGTAACCGAGCGAGAGACCGAAGCCCGGCAGCACACGGTAAGTTGTCGCGCGATTCATCAGCGTCGCACCATGATTTGATCGAGGATGCCGTCGTCGGCGAAATGCTCCTTCTGCACTTTGGCCCAGCCGCCGAGCTGCTCATGGACCGTAAACGTTTTGATCGCCGGGAAGCCCCCGGCGTATTTTTTGAACACGGCCGCATCGCGCGGACGGAAATGATGGCGCGCGATGATATCCTGCCCCGGCGGCGAAAACAGAAAGCGCAAATACGCTTCCGCCTGCTTGCGCGTGCCGCGTTTGTCGACGACCTTGTCGACCACCGCGACCGGCGCGGCAGCTTCAATGCTCAATGGCGGATAGACGATGTCGAATTTATCGGCGCCGACTTCGCGTTCGATCAGGATCGCTTCGTTCTCGAACGTCGCCAGCACATCGCCGACACCGCGCTGCGTGAATGTGGTCGTCGCACCTCGCCCGCCGCCGTCGAGCACCGGAACGTTGGCGAACAGCTTGCTCACAAAATCGCGCGCTGCCGCATCGCTGCCGGCGTTCTTGGTGAGCGCATAACCCCACGCCGCGAGATAAGTGTAGCGGCCGTTGCCAGAAGTTTTCGGATTCGGCACGATGACCTGAATGCCGGGTCTGGCAAGATCGTTCCAGTCCTTGATCCCTTTCGGATTGCCTTTGCGCACCAGAAAGACGGACGTCGTCGTATACGGCGTCGCATCGTGCGGAAAACGTTTGCTCCAATCCGCCGAGACCAGGTTAGCGCGGCTCGCGAGGATGTCGATATCGGGCGCCTGATTCATGGTCACGACATCGGCCTCGAGGCCGTTGACCACCGACAGCGCCTGCTTACTCGATCCGCCGTGCGACTGGTTGATCGTCAGTTGCTCGCCGGTCTGCGTTTTCCACTCGGCGACGAAAGCGGGATTGATGTCCTTGTATAGCTCGCGCGAGACGTCGTAGGAAACATTGAGGATGGTCGCATCGGCGACAACGTCGTGAGCGGCGGTGATCGAACCAAGGGCAATGCCTGCCCGTAGAATCATATGACAAAAGCGCATCGGGGAGCTCCTTCGTTACGGTGCGGGCAGTCCAGGCAATCGAACAGCGCACCGGAAACAATAAAAACTGCGTTGCTTATTCGGATTACTGCAATGCGTACCACCCACATTAACGCGTTACCAATCGCGCGTTTGTACGCTGCCGGACGGACGCGGCGACGGAACAATCTGGCTTACTTCGGGCGGTGCGGTGGCGCAAGCCAACGAACACAGGCCGGCGAATGTTTCTACCTTGAATGCTCGATGTGGTTGCGCCAGTCGTATTGCCCAATGCGCCGGGTGCGCGCTCTGGTTCGACGACGCTCCTCCGAGTTCGCGATAGAACCGAGCGGCAAGCCGCCCTGGGTTGCCCGCAGTTCTTCAAATAGCGCGATACCTTGCGGCCACGCGCCGAAACCGGCGTCGACATTGATATGGCCGGCCGCGCCAATATTCAAAAAACGGCTGCCCCAGCGTCCTGCCAGATAAGCGGAAATCATCAATCCCGCCCACGGATCGTTTTCGCTCGCGACCAATAACGTGGGAAAGCCGAGGTGCTGATCCGGCAATAGCGGCGTGATGCTTTTTACGAAAACCGCTTCGCCGTTATCGCGCAAACCATCCGGCGTGAAGCGATCCGGGTCCGCCGGCGCGACCAGCATTGCGCCGGCGATCCGTTCCCGGCGATCCTGCGCGGCCGCCACGGCGGCGAGGCAACCGAAGCTGTGCGCGACTATCCAGACCGGGCCGCGGCCGATATCGATCGCGCGCCTGATTTTGCCCGCCCAGACGTGCAGAATCGGTTCCTCCCAATTGCCTTGCTCGACGCGCACTGCGCCTTGGATCTGGTGTTCGAACCACGTCTGCCAGTGCTCGGCGCCGCTGCCGCCGACGCCCGGGACGATCAGGGTTGTCGAGATCATGCAATGCTCCTCGCGGCAGTTGCGAATATTCGAGTCTAGTGTCCTGAGTTGCTAGTTCGCGGATTACTCAGGATGACCCTTGGAGCTGGCAATGAAAAGTGCCGAAATCGCCGTCAGACAAGGCGCGAACCACAGCCAGGTTGGGCGGTATGGCGGCGATTCTCGGCATCTTTCTGTAGCTAATTGGCAACTCAGGACACTATTATCTGGCCGATATCTGGTCGAACACACCGCCATCGGCGAAGTGCGTCTGCTGTGCTTTCCGCCAGCCGCCGAACACTTCGTCGATGGTAAACAGCTTGACCAGCGCGAACTGCTTCGCGTATTTGGCTGAAGCTTGCGCATCGCGCGGGCGATAATAGTGTTTGCCCGCAAGCTCCTGGCCTTCCGGCGAATACAGATATTCAAGATAGGCGGTTGCGACTTTGCGCGTGCCGCGCTTGTCGACGACTTTATCGACGACCGCCACCGGCGGCTCGGCGAGTATCGACAGCGATGGCGTGACGATCTCGAATTTGTCGGGACCGAGTTCCTTGACGGCGAGGTACGCTTCGTTTTCCCACGCGATCAGCACGTCGCCGATGCCGCGCTCGGCGAATGTCGTGGTCGAACCGCGCGCGCCCGAATCGAGCACTTTGACGTTTTTGTAGAGCTGCGCAACGAACGCTTTGGCCTTGGCGTCGTTGCCTCCCGGCTGCTTCAATGCATAACCCCACGCCGCCAGATAATTCCAGCGCGCGCCGCCGGACGTCTTTGGATTCGGCGTGATGATCTCGACACCGGGTTTCACCAGATCATTCCAATCCTTGATCGCTTTTGGATTGCCTTTGCGCACCAGAAAAACGATGGTCGACGTGTAGGGTGATGAGTTGTGCGGCAGCCGCTTCTGCCAATCGGCCGGAATCAGCTTGGCTTTATCGTGCAGCGCATCGATGTCATACGCGAGCGCCAGCGTCACGACATCGGCTTGCAGTCCGTCGATCACGGCGCGCGCCTGTTTGCCGGAGCCGCCGTGCGATTGCTTGAAGGCGACTGCTTCGCCGGTTTTTGCCTGCCAATGTTTGGCGAACGCGGCGTTGAATTCCTGATAGAGCTCGCGCGTCGGATCGTATGAAACATTGAGCAATGAGGTTTCGGCGGTAGCGTGGGTTGCTGCGCTGAAGGCGAGCGCAGCGGCTATCAGATAGGATCGGGCGAAGCGCATTTTTTTCCTCTCGTCGTGTTTGCGATGAGTGGCAATATAGACACGCTCGCGGTGAACCGGAACCAAGAAATACGGGATTGCTTATCACGGATTCGGGATAGCTTGTTGCAGTGCCGCGATGCGTGATGGGGATGATTGCCGGAGTATGACGAGCGCTTTGCACCCTGGGACTATGCAAACTTGATGATGTCGTTTAACTGCGATGGGACTCGCTGAGCGCGGCACTAAACGATCCTCTTCCTTCGGGGCGAAGCCCGACAGCGGTGCCCTCCAACGAGGGCTGGGTGGCGCCCAGCGCCGGCCGGGCTGACAGCAGGCAGGATGTCTATTCACGCGTTACCAATCGCATCTTGACCGCCGAGCAGCGAGCCTTAAGCGCCTGTTCGCAAGAGGTTCGAGCAGGTCAATTACGGCCACGAAATGGGCAAGGACATGGCGTCAACACCTGGGCAGCATTCGCCGGCAGCGATACGAATGGCGGCGTCGACGCCGATTTCGCCGTTTATGAACATGATCTGCAGGGCGGGCTGAAAGCGCTGCGCGCGGCGGGCATCAACGTCGTCGCGATTCATAATCACAGGACACACGAATCGCCGCGCATCGTGTTGCTGCATTATTGCGGGATAGGGTCGACCACTGTTGGCAAAAGGAGTAACAGCAGTGCTGGACGCGCAAAAGGGTTCGTCCTTCCACGGTTCGTCCTCGTCTCCGCTCTCGCTGCGCGGAAGCTCTCATTTTCACCTGGGCGACACCTTGCGGAATGCGTTCAACAGGGCGAGGTCGTAGACGATTTTTAGTAGACCGCAAGCGACCAGAGGAGCACTCAATGCTCCCGCGGCGAACAGCGCGCCGGTTAGCGCAGGACTAACCGCCGCGGCAAGGCTTCGTGGAACCGCGGTGAAACTGGCGGCAGCTGGGCGTTCGGCGGGCGTGACGACGGCCATGACATAAGCGCTGCGCGTCGGAACGTCCATCTGCGACAAAGCGCTGCGAGCCAACAGCAGCGCGAGGGCCAGTTCCAGCCCCGGCGCCAAGGCAGCAAGGATGAGAAGTACATGCGCAGGAAGGTGGGTGAAGACCATGGTATTGAGCAGGCCGATACGCCGGGCGATCCATGGCGCCACCAGTTGCGATCCCGCGCTCAAGAGTCCCGTCCAGAAAAAGAAGACGCCTGCCGCTGCAAGCGACATTGCAAAGCGCTCGAAGAGCCATAGCGCGAGTAACGAGTTGACCACGAGCCCACCAGCAAAAGCATCAATGCTGAAAAGAGCGGCTAATTTCGTCACAACGCCGCGAGAAGCGTCAAGCGGCGCCTGGCGTTCGCTGGTCTCCTGGCGCGGGCCGCGCGGGGTGCGGTACACCAGCCATACAGCGATTCCGAACGCAGCATAAAGCGCGAACATAGTACGCATAACAGCGAGCCGCGAAATGCCCTCATGGAGAGCCAACCAATCCGGAATCGCCGCTGCCAAAGCTCCGAGCGCGGCGAATAAGTAACCCGCCAGGCTGTAGCGCGCGAACAGTGCGGTACGTGATTTTTCCGGTGCGCACGCTGCAAGCCGCGAGTGCTCGAGGGGCAAAAACAAGCTGACATCGCCCGAGCTTGGATTGAGCGTGCCAAAGAAGG
>JACMKV010000149.1 GCA_014379915.1 Burkholderiales bacterium | reverse complement strand
TGCCGTCGTCGCAAACCAGGATCGCCTCTGGCGACATGTCCACCAGTTGCCGGTAGCGCGCTTCGCTTTCATATAGCGCTTTTGCGACCGCGCGGCGTTTGGCCTCATGCGCGACATTATCGAGCGCGAGAGAAATACTCGCCGCCATCTTCTGCAGCAAATCGCTGAGCTGCGCGTCGAAGAAGCCGACCTCGGTCGCGTACAGCCCGAGTACGCCGATGACTTCGTTGTGCTGGCGAATCGGAAAAGACGCGGTCGCGCGAAAGCCCGCGAGCGCAGCTGCCGTCCGCCACGGCAGCGTGTTCGGGTCGTTGCCGATGTCGTTGCAAATGCAAGGCCGATTTTCGCGGCACGCGGTCGCTGCTGGCCCGCGTCCCATGGGCTCATCGAGGTCCAGCGGCCATGGCAGCGTCTTGAAGACATCGTGATCGTCGCCGCTCGATGCGGCCAGAACCAGCTGCCGCGCTGCGGGATCGATCAGTCCTATCCATGACATCGCGAACTGCCCGTACTCGACAGCGATGCGGCAAATGTCGCGGAACAGGGAATCGCGGTCGGCGCCGCGGACAATAGCTTCGTTGGATTCGCTGAGCGCCGCATACAAATTGGTCAGGCGAGCGATCTTTTGCTCGGACTGCTTGCGCAGGCTGATGTCGCGCAGATAGGCAATGAACAGGGGCTGATCTCTGATCAGCGTAGGTGTGATCGCCAGCTCGATCGGAAACTCGCTGCCGTCGGCGCGCATCGCGGTAATCTCGAAGCGCTTGCCAAGCACGACCGCCTCGCCGGTTGTCAGATAGCGCGCCATGCCGCGCTCGTGCGCTTCGCGCCATGCCGGCGGGATGATGGTTTCGGGGAGGGTTTTGCCGATCACCTCGGCGCGGCTGTAGCCGAAGGTTTGCTCAGCAGCCGGATTGAAATCGATGATGCGGCTCTGATGGTCGGCCGCAATGATGCAATCGAGCGCCGATTCCATGATCGCGCTCTTGTGCAGCTCGCTTTCCTGCAGCGGCAGTTCCGCCATTTCCATTGTCGTGCGGAGACGATTGGATGCGTGCTTGTCGGGCAATGAGCGGATATCCATGGCCAGATTCCGTGGCAAACCGATCAGGAAGGGTAATCCATTACGAACGTCAACTTTCCTGAGCCGCGCCTATTCTTCCGATGCCAAGTGGGCAGGGCATCACATTAACACCGTGCCGCGAAAGTACGTAATTCTAATTCTTCGCGCTTCGGCGTGTGGCGTGGCACTCATTCTGCAGTCTTAACCCTTCCGCCATACAGGCGTCCGCTAGTCGCCGAACCCGGACTCCCGTTGATACCGGATCGTCGTGATAAGGACAACAGCATCTGACGTATCTCCGGCGGCTTCGTCATAGTGATAGAGCGCGACGTACCCAGTTGGTGGGTAGGAAATGACTAGCTTGCGCTGATCGTCGTCGACTGCACTGCCGATTAGCGGATGCCGCTGAAGAATTTCGAACGCTTCCAGGATTGACGTGCGCATCGGCAGCGTAGCGGGGGTCTACTTCAGCCAGAAAATCGAAGATTCGTTCGAGATGGTCTTTGGCTCGACTCGAAAGCGCTACCGTGGCCATTCCTGGCCTTGCGTTTGGCCGGCTTCTTTCCCGCCATTTTCGCTTGCATGTATTCACGCACTTCTTCGAAGCGGTAAGCTTTGCCGGTGCGCCTGGTTTCCTGTACGGCCGCTTGCCCATCGGCAACGAATTGCTTGCGCTTTTCGGCGTTTCGCGTTTGCTGTTCGATAGCCTCCAGCATGAAAGCGTGCGGGCTTTTGCCGGTGCCCTCCGCAATTGACGCGACGCGGTCTTTTAGTTCGGAGGGTAGTTTCAGTGTGGTCGGAACGGAAGCCATCGCGACCTCTTTGAATCAAATAAGGTACAACCCACTGCTGCCCCACAATGGAATGAAGAAACGGCCTGAATCGCTAAGTTTTGTTAAAATAGAGTTACCGCTAACTCGTTAACAAAAAACGAGAATCAGGCCGAATCGGGCCGTGCCCCAGCATAATAACCGGTTCGCACAAATCCTGAAACGGGTTCCGAAACATGAATTTGAGCGACTGGCGGACGAACATCATCAAGGGCAGCAATTGCGCCGCCTGAGCCGCTGGTCGCCATTCGTGGCGTTGGGCATGGCGCAACCTTCCGGCCGTTGCAGCCTGCGCGATGGGGTGTCCAATGGGGGCGCGCAGCGGCCAAGGTTTATCACTTGGGTTGCCGCGCGGGTTACCCGCTCCAGTCTGTCACGGGTCAAGGAACACCAGCCGCACACCTTCTATGAAGCCCTGTTTGACAAGCTCTACAGTCGTTGCCAGACGTTGGCTCCAAAGCACCGGTTTCGTTTGAAGAACAAGCTCTACTCGCTGGATGGATCCCGGATCGATTTATCGCTGTCGATCTTCCCTTGGGGCGCATTACGCGGCTACGCAAAGGCGCCTTGAAGTTGCATGTGGTCCTCGATCAGGAAGGGATGTTGCCGGCGTTCGCGGCGGTCACCGCCGGCACGGCCCCCGAGATGGAAATCGCACGCGCCTGGTTGCTGCCCAGGGGAAGCCTGGTCGTATTTGATAACGGCTAACCCGATTATGCCTGGTACCAGCAGTTGTCGAAGAATGTCGGCATCGAAGTCACCCGCAGCCGCAAGAACGCTTGTCAAGCCTCATGATTCCAGCAGTGATTAGCAGGCTGTTGAAAAACGTCGCGAGCGCAGCCAAGACGAGTTGCTGCGGGCCGATAAAGCGTAATGCG
>JACMKV010000148.1 GCA_014379915.1 Burkholderiales bacterium | reverse complement strand
GTGCGTCAATCGCTGGGCGCCGTCCTGCTGCTGGCCGGCCAACCGCAACGCGCCGAGCGAGTGTTCCGCGAGAGCCTTGCCAAAGCGCCGAATAACGGCTGGGCGTTGTATGGCCTGGCAGAAGTCCACAAGCGTAGCGGCAACGAGCAGCAGATGCGGGCGGCAGAACGACTGCTGGCCAAAGCGTGGGCGGGCGAAAAGGGAACGCTGGATATGGCGCGGCTGTGACCTGATCAGCGATCAGGGCGTCCGGGCGCCATCGAAAAGATCGTTCAGCCGGTCGCAACGTTAATTCGCGGAACTTCCGGCGTTTGCGTTTCCCAAACGAGATATGGGCAGTACGCCCGTTCGTTGGAGCACGCCACCATGCCGCGAGGAGCAAACGTGTAGCGCGAACGCGAATACGAGAAGCTGAAAAAAGATTTCAAACAGGAGGGACGCTACAAAGGTCGGAGGACGAAGTCGCTGCCAGAATCGTCAACAAGCAGCGCGCGCAATACAGTGAAACCAAAGCAGAAAAGGCAAAGATCGTAAGCACGAGTCGCCCAACGAGGGCCTGCCGGTTAGGCACGCAAAAGGCTACGGGCAGCGTCGGCTAAATCTTGCGCTGCGGATAATTTTTCGATATTCCGTGGTCGAACGCGTTGCCTTGAACTATGCCGATACTGGTTGCCGATACGGAGAACCCATGGAAAAGATTTGCAAATCCGAACAGGAATGGAAGCAGGCGCTGACACAAGAGCAATATCGGGTCACCCGCCAAAAAGGGACTGAGCGCGCGTTCACCGGCGAATACGCCGACTGCAAGGACGCCGGCGTCTATCGCTGCGTGTGCTGCGGCAACGAGTTATTCGATTCGAATACTAAGTTCGATTCAGGCACCGGCTGGCCGAGCTTCTATGCGCCTATTGACCCCGCTAAGGTCAGCACCGAGTCGGACAACGGCTTTTTGATGCGCCGCACCGAGGTGGTGTGTAACGCCTGCGACGCGCATCTTGGGCGCGTGTTTGACGATGGGCCCAAGCCGACAGGACAACGCTACTGCATCAATTCAGCGTCCCTCAAGCTCGATCAAGCATCCCCGAAGGGTAGCGACGCTAAACTCGAAAAGACGGGTGCCTGACAGAATCCGTTACAGGTGGCCTGTTTTGGTAGAGCGTGTGCTGGTGCAGCCGTATCCTGATGAGTCCCTTCTTTCCGGAGGAAAGGGGGCGCGCTGCGGCGGGGTGGAGCCGCCGACGCCGTTCAGGACAGGCTTCAGGATCGTGAGTTCCGGTCAGCATCCACTCGCCCATCAGCCGATGCGCGATCAGCGGTGCCGGAATCGGCGGGCGTTAACCGGCACGAACGGCGATTGCCATGCGCCGTCATCATCGTTGCCCGGAGGTTTGTCCGGCGCTTCGGATGGACAAGCTCGTACAGGAAGCCTCATAATCGCGCCTTTCGCGCGCCGGGGAAGACTGGGCGCCCGGGTTTGTCGTTAACCGCCCGATGCCCCGGACTCCCTTGATCTCATGAAGTTTCTGTTCGATTTTTTTCCGATCATCCTGTTTTTTATCGCTTTCAAGGTCGCGGGCATCTATACCGCGACTGCGGTTGCGATCGCCGCGACGTTCGCGCAAATCGGCTGGATGTGGTTTCGCCATCGCCGCGTCGACACCATGTTGTGGGTCGGCTTGGGCATCATCGTCGTGTTTGGCGGCGCGACGCTGTTGCTGCACGACGAGACTTTCATCAAATGGAAGCCTACCGTTTTGTATTGGGTGTTCGCGGCCACGCTGCTGCTCTCGGCAGTTCTGTTTGGCAAGAACCTGATTCAGGCGATGATGGGCAAACAGCTAACCGCGCCCGACCATGTGTGGACCAAGCTGAACCTGAGCTGGGTCGGGTTCTTTGTCGTGATGGGCTTTGTGAATCTTTATGTTGCCTTCAACTTTTCAACTGATTTCTGGGTCAATTTCAAGCTGTTTGGCGGCCTCGGCGCAATGTTCGTATTCGTGTTGCTGCAAGGGCTGCTGATGTCGCGCTATATCGAAGAGAAGAAAGTAAGCCATGACGGAAGGTAAAGCAAACGCGGCGCAGTCCGGCATGATGAGCCGCGCATGATGCTGTACGCGATCATCGGTGAGGATGTGGCGGCGAGTCTCGAAAAACGCCAGGCCGCACGGCCGGCGCATCTGGCCCGCCTGAAAAACTTGCAGGATGCCGGCCGGCTGATTCTGGCCGGCCCTTTTCCGGCGATCGACAGCCCCGATCCCGGACCGGCCGGTTTCAGCGGCAGCCTGATCGTAGCCGAATTCGAGTCGGCCGAAGCGGCCCAAAGCTGGGCCGCTGCTGACCCGTACACGTTGGCTGGCGTTTACGCGACGGTCAGCGCTAAACCCTTGAAGAAGGTCTTTCCGGCATGACTGATCTTACTTCATCCGAGCGCGTTTCGACCCTGGATAGAATCACCCGGAAACTCGCGTGCCTGGCGCCGTCGAAGCTCGAGATCCTGGACGACAGTCACAAACACGCGGGCCATGCCGGCGCCCGCGACGGCGGCGGCCATTATCGTCTGGTCATTGTTTCGCCGGCATTTTTTGGCAAAAGCGCGATGGCCCGCCACCGTCTCGTATACGCCGCCCTCGGCGACATGATGCACAAGGACATTCACGCACTTGCCATTCAGGCATTCGCGCCCGACGAGGCAGAGATCTCGCCTGCCGGCAGTGTTTAACAGGCTGTTGCAAAACTACTGCGCTTGCCAATACTTCGTTGCTCAGGGCCTCAAAATGCTTATGTGTTCCCGTATACATTTGGCTTTTTCGGCCCTTCGCGCCTCGTCTTGGCTGCGCTCGCTACGTTTTTCAACAGCCTGTTAGTCCTCGCTGTCTGTTCCCCTTTTTAGCTCCTCCACTTTTTTTGCAACGACAAGGAAATGCCATGCGTTTATCTGCTCAAAAACTAAGCCAACTGGCCACTGTTATCGCCTGCGGCGTCCTGCTGCTTTCAGCATGCAGCAAAGACGCGGCAAAGCCCGAAATTCAGCCTGGCGACGCCGCGCCTGCGAAGGTTGCAGCGCCTGAACCGGCGCAAAAAGAAAGCAAGGATGCGGCAGCCGCAACGCCGGTCAAACCGGGCGATCCGGTATCGGCTGCTCCGACGGGTCCGATCGCGACCGTAAACGGTGTGGCAATTCCGCAATCGAAGCTGGAACTGATGGTCAAGGCGCGCGCCGCCCAAGGCCAGCCAGACACTCCCGAGCTTCGCGAAAGTCTGAAAGATGAGCTCATCACGCGCGAGATCATCGCGCAGGCCGCAAAGGAAAAAGGGCTCGACAACAATCCCGAGATCGCCGCCCAGTTCGATCTGCTGCGCCAATCGATCCTGATCAATGCCTATCTCGAGGATTATGCGAAGACCCATCCGGTCAACGACGAGACCATGCGGCAGGAATACGAGAAGGTGAAGACCGTGCAGGGCGACGTCAAGGAATACAAAGCGCGCCACATTCTGGTCGAGAATGAAAAAGAAGCGAAAGATATCGTCGCGCAACTGAAAAAAGGCGGCAGCTTCGAAAAGCTGGCGAAGGAAAAATCCAAAGACCCGGGCTCGAAAGCGAAAGGCGGCGATCTCGACTGGAGCACCACCGGAAACTATGTCGGTCCGTTCGGCGATGCGCTGAAGGGATTGAAAAAAGGCGAATACACGCAAACGCCGGTGCAAACCCAGTTCGGCTATCACGTCATCAAGCTCGAAGACGAGCGCCCGTACAAGTTTCCCGAGTTCGAGGAGGTCAAACCGCAGTTGCAGCAGGGTATGCAGCAGCAGCAGAGAGAGAAAGCAATCAACGAGTTAAAAGCCAAAGCTAAAATAGGATAGCAAGTATTGCTGCGGTCCAGGCAGCGGAGTTCTGAAGAGGAACGGGCGACTTGGGTCGCCCGTTTTCATTTGCCGAACGAATTCCCTGATTTTGTTTACGCGCCCCCTTGCTGCAAGGGGGGGAATCACGCGGACCTCTCCGCCTCCTCTCTGAGGAGGACTACTCGCAGTGGCGTTGTTGTTACGGATACGAGCGGGCGACACGCAGTAGCAGTTGCTGCTGATATGTTGTAACCAGGATTTGATCTAGCGGCCAGTGTCAGATCGTCCTTAACCCTTGACCGGCTGGAATCGGCCATGAGTCAGTCGATGCCCGAGCGGCCGCTCCGCGGCGCCTATCGACTCACGGCAGACGTAGATGAGTGATCTTGAGAGAAGAGAGTGCCTTGACCGCTTGATTGCGACCGATACATCTGTCTTGAATCACCGGGCGTCAGCGCGGCGTTCGCCGGCTCGAGGCCTTCGTGGCCGCAGGCTTTTTCCCCAGTTTCGCCAAGTCCAGCGTCAGCCACGCCGGAGCGTGGTCGCTCGCATGCGGCTGGCCGCGCACCCAAGTATCGACGCCTGCTTGCACCAGGCAAGGTGCTAGCGTCGCGTTGAGCAGAAGGTGGTCGATGCGCAGGCCGGCGTTGCGTTCCCAATGCTTACGGAAGTAGTCCCAGAAGGTGAACACCGCTTGACCGGGGTGAAGGTGCCGGATCGAATCGAGCCAGCCCTGAGACAGCAGCCGCTGATAGCATGCGCGGCTTTCTGGCTGCAGCAGCGCGTTCTTGAGCCAGGAGCGCGGGTTGTAGATGTCGAAGTCGGTCGGTACCACGTTGAAGTCACCGGCCATCACGACCGGATGGCCCGAGACGAGCAAACCAGCCGCGTGCTCGATCAGCCGCTCAAACCAGGCCAGCTTGTAGTCGAATTTCGGGCCGGGCTGCGGATTGCCGTTGGGCAGGTATAGGCAGGCCACCTCGATGCCATTGACGGCCGCCTCCAGGTAGCGGCTGTGCTCATCCGATGGGTCGCCGGGCAGTTCTCGGCGGATCTC
>JACMKV010000147.1 GCA_014379915.1 Burkholderiales bacterium | reverse complement strand
TAGCGATCCGTAGTCAGCGAGCTTCCTGAAATCGATTCCTGCAATACCACCGGGCGCAGGAAAACCATCAGGTTGGTTTTCACGCGGCGGCGCGATTCGTAGCGGAAAAAATAACCGATACCCGGGATGTCCCCGAGCAGCGGCACTTTATCGATGCTGTTGCGCACATCGTCCTGGATCAGTCCGCCGAGCACGATGATATTGCCGTCGTCGACCAGCACCGTCGATTCGATCGAGCGCTTGTTGGTGATGATGTCCGATGCCAGGCTGCCAGGTTGCGGCGGCTGTATGCTCGAGACTTCCTGGAAGATCAGCATCTTGACCGTGCCACCTTCGGCGATTTGCGGCTTGATTTTCAGAGTCAGGCCGACGTCGCGGCGATCGATGGTCTGAAACGGATTGACCGCGGCGCCAGCGGTGCCGGTGCTGGTCGCCTGGGCGAAGCTGCCGGTCACGAACGGCACGTTCTGACCGACGACAATCTTCGCTTCCTCGTTGTCGAGCGTCAGCAGGTTCGGCGTCGACAACACGTTCGAATTGGCGTCGCCTTCGAGTGCGCGCACCAGAACACCCAGGTTGATAATCTCGACGCCGCCGACGGTAATTGTCCCCCTGACGACGCCGATATTCAATCCGCGGCCGATCGCGAGCGGAGTGATCGCGGCGCCGACGATGCTGCTGCCGGGCGTGGTACTGAAATTGGTGCCGCCGACGACTTGGGTGCCGGTTTCGCCGAGGCCGGAGAAATCCTGAAACTGAATACCGAACTCGGCCGCCTTGTCGGTGGACACTTCGGCGATCAAGGCTTCGAGATAAACCTGCGCGCGCCGCGAATCGAGCTGGTCGATGACCGCGCGCAGCGAGTTGTAGACGTTGTCGGGCGCGGCGATGATCAAGGAATTGGTCGCAATATCGGCCTGGATGAAGCCGCCCTGCCCGGTGACCGAAGCGATCCCCGAACCCGCCGCGCCGCCTGCACCGCCTGTTCCCAGTGCGCCCGGCGGCGTCACCAGCGATTGTCCGAGCGGCGCACTCGGCGGATTCGCCGACTGCGCCGGCGCAAGCGGTGTGCCGAGCGATGGCGTTCCGGGCAGCGCCGTTCCCGGCGCGAAGCTATCGGTCGAAGTGCTCGATTGGGCGCCCTTGGAATCGCCGGTCAGGATTGCGCGCAGCGTTTCGGCAATTTTTTCGGCGTCGGCGTTGCGCAAATGGACGACGTGGATGCTGCCGCCGGCAGTGACCGCGATGTCGAGCTGTTGCACCAGCTTGCGCACGCGCTCGATGTAGCTCGGATGGTCGGCGCGCACCAGCAGGCTGTTGCTGCGTGGATCGGCAACGATCGACAACCGCGCGCCGCCCGCGCCGGCCGCAGCTTGCGCGCCCGCGCCATCGACGGCCAGCTTCGTCAGAAGCTGGGCGAGATCGACGGCCGATGCGTACTGCAGATTGATCACGACGGTTTCGCCAGACGACTGGCGATCGATCGACTCGATGATCTTGCTGATCCGCTTTATGTTGTCGGCATAATCGGTGATGACCAGCGTATTCGTGTTCGGGTAGACCGAGATCGTGTTGTTCGGCGTGATCAGCGGCCGCAGGATCGGCACCAGCGGCGCCGCCGATTCGAATTCGAGAGGATAAACCTGGGTGATGATGCGGTCGCCGGAAACTTTGCTGTCCTTGTCGACGGTCGCCGAGGCGTTCTGCTTGGCATCGGCTTCGGGCAGGATCTTGGTTACACCCGGGCCTTCGATTGCGGTGAAGCCCTGCAGGCGCAGCGCCGACAACAGAATCTGATAGACCATGTCGCGCGGCACCGGGCGCGACGAAATGATATTGACCGTGCCATTCACGCGTGGATCGAGTATGAAATTCTTGCCGGTGATTTCGCCGACCGCCTTGATGACGGTCGCGATGTCGGCGTTGACGAAATTCAGCGTAACTTTTTCTTCATTAAGAGGCGCCGCAATCGCCGCGGAGAAATTGACAAATATACAAAAAATGACCAGCCATAACCTGAATCCCGAACTCATCTAATCTCCGCTGTCACTGTTGCACTGTGAAACTCAAATTCATCGGCTTGCCGTTGCGCGTGCCTTCCACCGTGATCTGGTTGACCTGGCCGAACTGCTGATACAAACGTGCGAGATCGTTGTTGCTGGAAACAGCCTGACCGTTGATCCTGGTCAACACGTCGCCTTGCTGCAAACCCAGTTTCTGCGTCAGGCTGCCGGCCGGGACATTGCTGATGGTGACGCCGCCGGTTGGATTGACTGCGACGCCGCCGAGATTCTGCAGCTGTTTCGGATCCTGCAAGGCCTGATTCAACTCCTTTCTCGAAAAGCTGTATTGATTCGCGCCGGCCGGCTTGACCGTCAGGTTGAAGCCGTCGGCCGCGGCAGCTTGCGGCGCGCCCGGCGCGATACCGCTTTGAATCGCCGGCGCGCTGGAAGTCGCCGGTTGAGCCGGCGCCGCAGGTTTCGGCGCTGGCTGACGTGGCGGAATCACCAGGCGGTTCGATTTCTGCGGCGCGCCGCCGGCCTTTTCCTCGAGCTCGACCAGCTCCATAACGCCGTCCCGGCTCAGCACCACGTGCTGCGGATGAATCTCGGCCAGCACGACACCGGCTTTGACCTCGCTACCGGCCTTGATATGACGATCGCCCTGGTTATCCGAATTCAGGATCGCATAGGCCGGCTGCTTGCCGACGGCCGAAAACACGCCTTTCAGCTTAACATTCAGCGAAGTCGGCACTGCGGCCTGGACCACGGGCCTCGGCGCTTCAGCCGTGCCGAACAAGTGCGCAGCGACGATGGAATCGGCCGCCGCAGCGGTATCGATCGAAACCCTGGTCGAGCCGGCCGCTTCGGCGATCGCTTCCGGCGATACGATCAGCCAAGTCCAGCGTGCCAGCAGCCAGCACAAAACGATGAGCAAACCGAATGCGAGTAGATCGGGCCAGCGGTTCTTGAACCAACGCGCAAACTGGGAATTTACAGTGACAGCCATCATGGGAACCGCATCGAAACGCCCCCGTATGGTACGCGAATTGAGTCGGGCTATCCACGCGCCGGGTCGCCGAGTGCAAGGGCGCGCCTTTCGATCGCCGCGACTCGGTGCAAACGCCAGGATCGTCCGCGTCTTTTTTTTGTAAGTATGTGCGGCGTTTGTGTAACTTCTACACGGAAAGTTCGCGAAGCGGGGCCGGGCAGTGGGGTGCCGAAGGACAGAAACCGCAAAGAGGTGTTTAGCAAAGCCAGAGTTTTATATACCACTCGCCGGTCGCGCCGTTTTAAAGCTTCCGGTACAAATTGTGCTGAGCGGTGCGAATAAGTCTAAATGCAGTATGACGGAGCCGAGCGCCTGCCGAGCGGCTTCGATTGTTCGACGTCAGTCGCTTGCACAGTGCCGATCGAGGAGGCAAAGCGACGAAAAATTTGTCCACTTTCGACCCGATTGGAGGCACGTAATGCACAAAGCTATCGCTTTCCCCATGCTCGCCGGCCTGCTCGCTGTGAGCCTTGCCGGATGCGGCGGCAAGGCAAGTTTGCCGGTTGAAGCAGGCATCGGTCCGGAACCCAAGCTGCCTGCGCCAAACCCGTCGATGCTGCCCGTCGTTAACATCGCCCCGGCCAAAGGCTGGCCACAAGGAGAAAAGCCGACGGCGGGCGCGGGATTCGCGGTCAACACTTACGCGACCGGCTTCGATCATCCGCGCTGGTTGTATGTTCTTCCCAATGGCGATGTGCTGGTCGCCGAGACCAACGCGCCGCCGCGGCCCGAGGACGGTGAAGGCATCAAAGGCTGGGTTATGGGATTGGTCATGAAGCGCGCCGGCGCCGGCGTGCCAAGCGCCAACCGCATCACGCTACTGCGCGACGCCGATGGCGATGGCACGGCGGAAGTGCGCAACGTCTTCCTGCAGGGGCTGAATTCGCCGTTCGGCATGGCGCTCGTCGGCGATGCCCTGTATATCGCCAACACCGATGCGATCGTGCGCTTCCCCTATAAGCAGGGCGCTACCGAGATTACCGAGCCCGGCGTGAAGGTCGCCGATCTGCCGGCCGGCCCGATCAACCATCACTGGACCAAGAATGTCATCGCCAGCCGCGATGGTTCGAAGCTTTACGCGACGGTCGGTTCAAACAGTAATGTCGCTGAAAACGGTATCACCGCAGAGCGCGGTCGCGCCGCGATCTGGGAGGTCGATCCGAAAACCGGCGCGCATCGCATATTCGCTTCCGGCTTGCGCAACCCTAACGGCCTGTCATGGCAGCCGCACAGCGGCGCGCTGTGGACGGCCGTCAACGAGCGCGACGAGATCGGCAGCGACCTCGTTCCGGATTACATGACGTCGATCAAGGACGGCGGCTTCTACGGCTGGCCGTACAGCTATTACGGCCAGCACGTCGATGAACGCGTGCAGCCGCAGATTCCCGATCTGGTCGCCAGTGCGATCGCGCCGGATTACGCGCTCGGCCCGCATACGGCTTCGCTCGGCCTGGTTTTCTACAACGGCAAACTGTTGCCGGCGCGTTATTCGGGCGGCGCCTTTATCGGCCAGCACGGTTCGTGGAATCGAAAACCAGCGAGCGGCTACAAGGTGATTTTCGTGCCGTTCGCCGACGGTCGTCCGGCTGGTCCGCCGGAAGACGTGCTAACCGGCTTTCTGAATGCGGGAGGCGACGCGTTCGGTCGCCCGGTCGGCGTGGCAGTCGACAAAGCAGGGGCGCTGCTGGTCGCCGACGACGTCGGCAACATCGTTTGGCGAGTAACGCCTGTCGCGGCAAAATAGTTAGCACGGCGTCGAAGCTCCTCCACCCAAAGTCGAGATCGAGCCTGCCGAGCCGCAAGCCGACAAGCCGCAGCCGGTGCGAGCCAAAAAAGTAAAACCGAGAGCGCAG
>JACMKV010000146.1 GCA_014379915.1 Burkholderiales bacterium | reverse complement strand
GATCGATGGTGGTCGACGTCGGCGGCGGCACGACCGAAGTGGGCGTGATTTCGCTCGGCGGGCTCGTCTACAAAGGATCGGTGCGCGTCGGCGGCGATAAATTCGACGAAGCGATCATCAATTACATCCGACGCAACTACGGCATGCTGATCGGCGACCCGACCGCCGAAGAAATCAAGAAGGAAATCGGCTCGGCGTTTCCCGGCTCGGAAGTGCGCGAAAAAGAAGTCAAGGGACGCAATCTGGCCGAAGGCATACCACGCAGCTTCACGATTTCGAGCAATGAAATTCTGGAAGCGCTGACCGATCCGCTGAACAGCATCGTCAGCGTCGTCAAATCCGCGCTCGAACAAACGCCGCCTGAACTCGGCGCGGACATCGCGGAAAAAGGCATGGTGCTGACTGGTGGCGGTGCGCTATTGCGCGACATCGACCGATTGCTGATGGAAGAAACGGGATTGCCGGTGATCGTCGCCGAAGATCCTTTGACTTGCGTAGTGCGCGGTTGCGGGCGCGCGCTCGAAAGAATGGATACTTTGGGTACGATTTTTACCGACGACTGAACGTATTCCAGTTTTGCCGCGTTCGCGCAGGCTGGCGATCGTGGCAGTTGTTTGAGCGCCCGCTGAATCGATGGAACACCAACCGCCACCGTTTTTCGAACGAGGCCCAAGTTCTGCTGCCCGCCTCGTTTTCTTCGCGTTGCTGTCGATTGGCCTGATCATCGCCGACGCACGCCTCAAGTATCTCGACGTCGTGCGCCAGAGCATCTCGTTCGTCATCTACCCTCTGCAGCGCCTCGCCGTTTCTCCCGTGCAGTTCTATCATCGCGCCAGCGATTTTTTCGTCGCCCAGACCGAGCTGCAAAGTGAAAATACCCGGCTCGCCGAGCGAAACCTGCTGAACGCCGCGCAGCTGCAACGGCTTGATTCGCTCGAATCCGAGAACGATCATCTGCGCCGCTTGCTCGACGCCAAACCGCGCCTGGGCCGATCGGCGCTGATGGCCGAAATCCTGTACGCAGGCCGTGATCCGCTGACGCGCAAAATCACCGTCGATAAAGGCGCGCAGCATGGCGTCATCGCCGGACGCGCGGTCGTCGACGAGATCGGCGTAGTCGGGCAGGTCACGAGCGTGCTGCCGTGGATGGCGGAAGTCACGCTAATCACCGACAAGGAACAGGCGGTGCCGATCCAGATCGCGCGTAGCGGACTGCGCGCCATCGTATTCGGTTCGGGGCAGGCAAACACTCTGGATTTGCGCTACATACCAGTCGACGCCGACATTCGGATCGGCGATCAATTGGTGACTTCCGGACTCGATGGCACTTACCCGGCCGGACTTCCGGTCGCGGTCGTGTCGAACATCGAAAGCGACGCCGCCTATTCGTTCGCCAAAATAACCTGCACCGCCTCCGCTGGCGTAAGCCGCCATCGCCAGGTGCTGATCCTGTCGCTTGAGCCCTTGCCGCTTGACAAGGCGGAGGGCCGCCAGCCGTCCATGCAGGCGAACGATTCTTCGACCAAGGGGCCATGATGCAAGCGCGGCCCAGCCAGCAGGAAATCCTGTTACCCGTCAAATTCAACGTCATCCTGATTACGCTGGCGCTCGCGTTCGTGCTGAATCTGTTGCCGTGGTTTGGCGTCGGCCGCATTCTCCGCCCGGATTTCGTTGCGCTGGTTTTGCTGTACTGGTGCATACACCAGCCGCGCAAAATCGGGTTTTTCGGCGCGTGGATGCTCGGCTTGCTGATGGATGTTGTCGACGCCAGCCTGTTCGGACAGCATGCGCTTGCCTACTCTTTTCTCGCCTACGCCGCGATCGTCATGCATCGGCGCGTCCAGAACTTTGCGCTGGTCGCGCAGATCATTTACGCGGTGCTGGTGTTGTTCAGCGCCGAACTAATCATGTTGATGGTCCGACTCTTGGGCGGCGCGAGTCTACCCGGCTGGGACTATTTCAGCGGCATTCTGACTGCGGCTGCGCTGTGGCCGCTGTTGGGCGCCATGCTCAAGATCCCACGACGGACGCGCGCGGAGCTGGAACCCACATGACGCGCGGGCCCGAAATCAAAAACGCGCAGGCCGAACTGCATCGCTTCCGCGTGCGCCTCGCGATCGGCGGCGCCATTGTATTGCTGATGTTTGGCGGCCTGTTCTCGCGCTTTTTTTTCCTGCAAGTCGTGCAGCACGAGCACTATCAGACGCAGGCCGAAAATAACCGGATTTCAATCGTGCCGGTGGCGCCGAACCGCGGCTTGATAGTCGACCGCAACGGCTCGGTCCTCGCCCACAATTATTCCGCCTACACGCTCGAAATCACGCCGGGCAAGGTCCACAACGTCGACAAGCTGATCGGCCAGCTCAGCGCCATCGTCGATATTTCCGTGCGCGACCGCAAACGCTTCAAAAAACTGCTCGAAGAAAGCCAGGATTTTGAAAGCCTGCCGATACGGACCAGGCTCAACGACACCGAAGTGGCCCGCTTTGTCGCGAACCGCTACCGCTTTCCCGAAATCGAACTGAAAGCGCGCGCCTTCCGTCACTATCCGAAAGCCGAACTGGCCTCGCACGTCGTCGGTTATATCGGCCGCATCAACGACAAGGATCAGGCACAGCTCGAGGCGAGCGGGCGGGCGCCCAATTATCGCGGCTCGCTGCACCTGGGCAAAATCGGACTCGAGCAGAGCTATGAAAAAGAGCTGCACGGCGCCGCCGGATTCGAGCGTGTCGAGATCGATGCCGGCGGTCGCGTCGTGCGCGCGTTGAGCCGCACGCCGCCGGTTTCTGGCAGCAATCTTATTTTGTCGCTTGATATCCGGCTGCAGGAAATCGTCGAGCAGGCATTCGGCGACCGGCGCGGCGCTTTTGTCGCGATCGAGCCCGCTACCGGAGAGGTACTCGCGTTTTTGAGCAAGCCGGGCTATGACGGCAATCTATTCGTCGATGGCATCGATTCGCAAAACTGGGAGGCGCTCAGCACCTCGCCGGATCGCCCGCTCAGCAATCGCGCGCTGCAGGGCCAGTATCCACCCGGCTCGACGTTCAAGCCCTTCATGGCGCTGGCCGGACTCGATCTCGGCAAGCGCACACCGCAAACGACGATCAGCGATCCCGGCTTCTTTACGTTGCCCGGGCACTCGCATCACTATCGCGACTGGAAGTTGAGCGGCCACGGCCGCGTCGATCTGCATAAATCGCTGGTAATTTCGTGCGATACCTATTACTACGGCCTGGCCAACGAGCTCGGTGTCGACGCGATCAATAGTTATATCGGCCAGTTCGGCTTTGGCAAGAAGACCGGTATCGACGTCGAAGGCGAATCAACCGGCATTCTGCCTTCGACGGCATGGAAGCAGAAACGCCACAAACAAAAATGGTTTGCCGGCGACACGATTTCGGTCGGCATCGGCCAGGGCTACAACATCGCGACGCCGCTGCAGCTTGCCCATGCGACCGCGGTAATAGCAAACGATGGCAAGGCCATGAAACCGCATTTCGTCAAGCAAATCCAGGCTCTCGACGCCGCCCAGCCGGCCGCCGTCGAACCCGTTCCGCTCAACACGATTGATTTCAAGCCAGACAACCTGCGCCGCGTACAAGCCGCGATGGTCGATGTGACCCGGACCGGCGGCACGGCAGCCAAAGCCGGCGCAAACGCAGAATACGTGTTCGCCGGCAAGACCGGCACCGCGCAGGTGATCGCGATCAAACAGAACGAGAAATACGACGAGAGCAAGGTTGCCGACCGGCATCGCGACCACGCCTGGTTCATCGCCTATGCGCCGGCCGAGAATCCCAAAATCGCGGTTGCGGTACTGGTCGAAAACGGTGGGCACGGCGGTTCAACCGCGGCGCCTATTGCGCGCATAGCGTTCGATTATTACCTGCTTGGCAAACGCCCGGAGATAACCGGTATTGCCCCGGAAGACGATGAGGCGCAAAGTGACTAGCCGACTTTACCGCCTACTGGTTGGGCATATCGACGGCTGGCTGATGCTCGCCGTCGTACTATTGCTGGCGGCCGGGCTGACGGTTCTATACAGCGCGTCGGGCGAAAGCGTCGCGCGGATCGAGACCCAGTTCGTCAACATGGCTGTGGCTTTTACGGCGATGTGGGTGGTCGCCAATATTCCGCCGCGCTATCTGATGTCGCTTGCGGTGCCGATGTATATCGCTGGCCTGCTGCTTCTGCTGGGCGTTGCCCTGTTCGGCGAGATCGTCAATGGCGCGCGGCGCTGGCTCGATATCGGTGTTGGCCGAATCCAGCCTTCGGAATTGATGAAGATCGCGCTGCCGCTGACGATGGCCTGGTACTTCAACCGCTATGAAGCGGTGCTGGGCTTCAGGAATTTCTGCATCGCCGCCCTTCTGCTGATCATTCCGGTCGCCCTCATCGCCAAACAGCCCGATCTCGGCACCGCAATCCTGATTTCAGCTTCCGGGTTTTACGTACTGTTTTTTGCCGGACTGAGCTGGCGCGTCATGGTCGGCCTGGCGATTATCACCGGTGCCAGTCTGCCCGTGCTGTGGTCGGTAATGCACGATTACCAGCGTATGCGCGTGATGACACTGCTCGATCCGACAACCGATCCGCTCGGCGCCGGCTATCACATCATTCAGGCGACGATAGCGGTTGGTTCCGGCGGATTGACCGGCAAGGGCTGGCTGAAGGGAACCCAGACCCACCTCGATTTTTTGCCTGAGCGCACCACCGATTTTATTTTCGCCGTGTTTTCGGAAGAATTCGGACTCGTCGGCAATTCCTTGCTGCTGATCGGCTTCATGCTCGTTATCGCCCGGGGGCTGGTCATCGCGGCGAACGCGACGACACTGTTTTCGCGCTTGCTGGCCGGCGCGATCACGATGACATTTTTTACCTATGCCTTCGTCAATATGGGCATGGTTAGCGGCATCCTGCCGGTGGTGGGCGTTCCGCTGCCGCTGATCTCTTACGGCGGCACCGCGCTGGTCACCATTTTCCTGGGTTTCGGCATCCTGATGAGCATTCAAACGCATAAGGTACGCGCGAGTTGAGCGTGCTTTCGGAAGAAATGCGGGCGTATGAGTTGTACCGAGAAAACACAAGCGCGCGTGAGCGCCACGCTTTACCACCCCGCCGCCGCGCGCCCTCCCTTCTCGCTGAGGAGGGTATAAATCCGGGCGAACGCTGCATCATTGGCGATGACCTCTCCCTTTTTTCCCAAGGAGGGCCGACACGCAGTGGCAGGGGTGGCTACATGCTTTCAGGAAAAACCCCGCTGGCGTGTTGACTGTTGACCGAAATCGCCCCTTCCGGCCCGCTTCACGCCTTGTAGTCGGAATCGCTCTCGCGATCTCCGGCTGCGCAACCGCGCCGCCACCGCTGACCCCGCCTGCGATCGATCCGCAGGTGACTCATGAGTCACCTGCACCGCGGACGCAGAAGGGCGGCGGCTATTACAAGGACGACGGCCCGGCAGCGAAGCCGCCATCGAACCTCGACAGCATCCCGGATGCGCAACCGAAGGCTGAGGCGCTGCACCGGTACGCGAATCGGCCTTACACGGTTTTCGGCAAGAATTACGTTCCGGCAACGTCGCGCGTGCCGTATAAAGCGCGCGGCATCGCATCGTGGTATGGCAAGAAATTTCACGGCGAGCGAACGTCGTCCGGAGAAACCTACAACATGTACGCGATGACGGCCGCGCATCCGACATTGCCGATTCCGAGTTATGTGCGCGTTACGCGTCGTTCGAACAACAACTCGGTCGTCGTGCGCGTCAACGATCGGGGCCCGTTCCACGGGAACCGCCTGATCGATCTGTCGTACACGGCGGCGTACAAACTCGGCTATCTCGATGACGGCAGCACGCCGGTCGAAGTCGAATTGATATTGCCCGACGAGACGCGCGCTATCGCAAAGGCGAGCGACACAGGAACGGTCCCGCAGACTTCGACCGACGTCAGTGTTCCCACTGCACGGAACAATTCACTTTCCAGGAAGGTTGGACCTTCGGCGCCGATCTATTTGCAACTCGGCGCCTTCGCCACGCGCGCCAAGGCTGACGAACTGCTGGCGAGGCTGCGCATCAAGTTCGGCGGAATGGGTGCGCTCGGCGACGCACTGCAGATTTTTCTCAAGGACGGCTTGTACCGCGTACACGCCGGGCCCTATTCGAGCCGCGATTCGGCATTGGTTGCGGCCGGCAAGATCAAGAGCAGCGCTGCCATCACGCCGCTGCTGACCGTACGTTAGAGTGCGGAGCATTTTCTACCTCCTTTCAAGAGGCGGGCACCCGCGTTGGCGTTATGAACAATTCCTTCAATGTCATTTGCATATCGTGAGATACGCGCGTTGACACCGTTTCGGCAAGCTCATCGAAATCGGCCGATGTGCTGCCGGCGAGCACGGCG
>JACMKV010000145.1 GCA_014379915.1 Burkholderiales bacterium | reverse complement strand
TTTGGTCATGACGAGATCGGGTTCGATGAAGTCCGCGCCCTGCAGGATGGCGATGCTGTACGCGGCCAGCGTGTGCTCGGGAACGTAGCCGGAAGCGCCGCGGTGGGCGATCACGATCGGCGTTGACTTCGATGCATTGGAATGAGCAGCCGCCTTATTTTCGGCGCGCGCGTTTTGGTTCGGACTCAAGTTGTCTACTGCGCTTAGCGTAAAACTCGTCAGCATCAACGCCGCGAAAACGATCATGGCTGGAACGGATTTCACCATCATAAGCTCCTTGGGGTTTCACTGGACCTCGCCGGACTTTGCGTCCATGCCAGGGAGCTTAGCCGGCTTCCGTTACCGCTTGATGGCAGCGCTGTTGCTTGAGAGTGACACATCTATTGGATTTCATACATCCATCAACCGCCGCGCGTTCTTCGCCCCGACCGGAAATAGGCGCCATTGTCGTAATAGCACTCGTGTGCGTTTTCCTCGGCCCAGCCCGGAACGCCGAGCAGCGGCAGCGGCGAGAACGCGCGTTTGTTCAATGCTTCGCTGGAAAAATAATCAGCCAGCCTTTCATCCAGCACAACACGCTGTGCAGCCATCGCGAGCTGCATGAACCCGCGATCGACGTCGAGCATGACAGCGTGCCCGGTCATGCCGGGATACGGCGCAAGCGCTTTTTCGTACAGCGCATGGCCAAACACGAAAAAACGCACGTCGGCTACCGTTTCAGCGCGCCGCGCCCAGAACAATTCCTTCCAGCGGAATTCGTGCAGCAGACGCGCGAGTTCGGGATTCGCGCATGCGACGATGACACCGGATTCGTCGAATAGCGTCAGCGCATCGCGAAGCGGGCCGCGGTTTCTCGATTCGTGCGCGACACGCGCCTGCAGTTCGGCATGATGACGCGCATTCAGGACGGCCTTGATTTCAGGAAAGGCCAGCCAGACCAGCGCATTGAACAGATCGTGCCAATTTTCCGTACGTGTCTGCACTTCGCCGTGCGCAAAGATGCGCGCTTCGTAAGGCCGGGCGGCCTCAGCGTCCTGCGCGACGAAGCGCAGCCGCTTGCCGGATCGTACCGTGATCGCGCGCCGCGCTGCCAATCCGGATAGCTGCTCGACGTGCGGCCAGCGATCGCCGGGCAACAAGCCTGCAAATTCCGCCAGAGGCGCAAACATCGGCGGGCCGGTCACGCGATCCGGCAGCCACGTCGGCGTCTTGCGCCCTACTTGAGCAATTGGCATTCGAGCTCGTGCAGCCTGCCCTCGAGCTCGCGGATGCGTTCTAGGTAGGTCAGCGCGAGCGCGACACCTTCCGTGTTGAGTTCGAAATCGTTGCGCAAGCGCAGCGCCGTGCGCGCCTGGCTGATGCAGCGCGAACTGAATACCCAGTTGACGTTATCGCGCGTCGATTGTTCGAATACCCCGATTTCGACGAGCTCGGTGATCTCGGTCTCGCTCAGCCCTGAAGCGCGCTGCAGTTCGACGAACGTGATGCACGAACTTTCATCGAGCAGCAGACTCTCCGCATCCGCTCGATCATTTTTAGCTCGATCTTTTTTGCCTCGTTCCTTTTCGCTTGCTGTCCGGTCTGCCATGCTGATGTTCCTCCAGAAGTCGCTCGCCGCGCTAGCTGTCGAAATGCGCGCGTGGATCGAATGACGATGCCTGCGCCAACTCGGCGAACAGCGCTTTCTCGCGCGCGCTCAACTGCGCCGGCGGAACGATTTGCAAAACGGCATACAGATCTCCGGCAGCGGCGCCGGGCCTGGGCAAGCCGCGGCCGGCGACGCGCAGTTTCTGTCCGGGGCGCGCGCCTGGCGCGATCTTCACGCGCACCCTGCCGTCCATGGTCGGCACTTCAACACTTGCGCCGAGCGCCGCTTCCCACGGCGCGATCGGCAGTTCGATATAGAGATCGCTGCCGTTCGGCTTGAACCATCGGTGGGGGCGCAAGCTTATGTTCAGATACAAATCGCCGTTCGGCCCATCGCCGACTCCGGGTCCGCCCTTGCCCGGAACACGCATTTTCTGACCGTCGATCACGCCCTTCGGCACGCGGACTTTGACGGTTTTGCTGGCGCGGCGCAGGCCGCCTTCGCTTGTCATTCCAGGCATCGCCAGCTCGAGACTGATCTCGGTCCCCTGGAATGCGTCTTTCAGATCCAGTTCGATGCCGACCTCGAAATCCTGACCGCGCATGGCGAAACCGCGGGCGCCGGCATCTCGCGTCCCGCGCGCATCTCGCGTCCCGCGCGCGCCGCGATTTCCGCCGCCGAAAATTCCGGAAAACAAATCGCCGAGATCGATGCCGCCGAGGTCGTCGGCGGTGCCGCGCTGCGCATACTGGCGCTCCCAATCCGGCGGCGGACTGAAATCCTGACCGGCGCGATGCCTGCCGAGCTGATCGTAAGCCGCGCGCTTTTCCGCATCTTTCAGCACCTCATAAGCCTCGCCGACTTCCTTGAACTTCTCTTCGCTGCCGGCTTCTCTGGAGACGTCAGGATGGTATTTACGCGCGAGCTTGCGATACGCCTTTTTGATGTCGTCCTGACTGGCGTCACGCGCCACGCCCATCACTTCGTAGTAGTCCTTGTATTTCATCGCGTGGCTTCGTTTTGGTATTGCGTCCGCGGAAGTATGGCGGCGATCCCTGATTGCAAGTATTGATCGAGAAATTGGCCCAGCGTTCGTACCCAGCGTTCGCGGTTCAGGCGAAACGCGTCGCCGTGGGCGCCGGTCAATTCGAGAAACTGTTTCGGCGAGCGCGCCGCGTCGAACAGTTGTCTGCCGTGCGCGAAGGGTACGATGCGGTCGTCCGGCGCGTGGGCGACCAGCACCGGGCTGTGCACCGAAGCGAGGCTTTCCTCGGTGCCGTAGTCGAAGCGCGACAGCAGCTTTGACGGGAATACCGGATACAGGCTGCCGGCCAGTTCCGGCATCGACGTGAACGTGCACGTCAACACCAGCGCACCGGCCTCGACGCGCGCCGCAAGCCAGGCGGCGATCGCGCCGCCGAGCGATTCGCCGAAGATAACGATGCGCCCCGGGGCGATGCCGCGCACCATGGTCAGGTAGTCCCACGCGGCCTGTGCGTCCTCATAAGTACTGCGCTCGGACGGCCGACCCGGGCTTTTGCCGTAGCCGCGGTAATCGAAGATCAGCGTATCGAGACCGACCTCGTTGAAAATGCCGAACGCGACCAGCCGATGCGAGATATTGCCGGCATTGCCGTGCACGAACAGTACAACGCCGCGCGCATCGTGCGCCGGGACATACCAGGCATGCAGGGCCTTGCCATCAGCCGTCGGAATCGCGAGCTCCTCGTACCCCAGGCCGACCGAGGCCGGCGTGGCAACGAGTTCGCGGCCGATTTGCGGGTAATACACGAGCCGCGCCTGAAACCAGTAAAGCAGCAGCACGAGCGCGACGTAAGCGCCGGCAATGATGGTGACTGTGATGATCAGGGGGCGCATGGCTCGTCGCTTGTCACGAAGGAAACATCCGAACTTGCATTTATGCGATCACTCTAATGTTTGTGGAGATTCTCCACAGCCATTACCCCAAAGGAGACCTCAGTGAACAAGGACCAGATCAAAGGACGGGCGAAAGATGTGGCGGGAAAAGTGAAGGAAGGCTTTGGCAAGGCGACCGACGACAAGAAAACCCAGGCCAAAGGTCTTGCCGACCAGGCGGCCGGGAAAGCCCAGGCCACCTATGGCGATGCCAAGAGCGATCTGAAAAAGGATAATCAGCGTTAGGACTCTCCGGCGCGGCTCGTTGGTAACGGGCTGCGCCTCGCTGAGCCCCTCAGACAAACAGCGTCAGCACGCCGGTATATCCGTATAGACGGTTGTGCGAAATTTCGCCGTTGCAAAACATGCCAACAAGGGGAAACTCGCCGAGCGCATCGCGGATCATTCTCAATTCTTCCGAATTGTCGCCGAACAGGCTGGCGCCGCGACCCAGACACGAATAGTACAAACCGCCTTTAGGCTTGCCGTACAGGCCGCTTTTGATGCTGGTCAGCATGCGTTCCATGTCGAGCGTCGCCGCAACCCGATCGCGCCGGCAAAACATCATCGACATGCCGGGCGCGACCCAATCGCCGATGGCAATGATTTTATTGGTCGGATCGATGCCGACCAGATTTCGCACCAGATAATCGCCGCCGCCGTCGGGGCCCCCGGGAAGATTGCTGCCTGGAATCGGCAGCCCGGCGAAAATCAGGCCGCCGACGCGGTTCAGATCGCGCGCCAGGGTTTCGCCGATGTCCGCAATGAAGACATCGAGCGCCGGCCGGTCATCGAGCGTCATGATCAGATTGCGCTGGCAGCCGGTGATCGTGTGCGGCTTGGCGATCGGCGTGCAGCCCTGCGTCAGCCGCGTCGAGATGACAATTTCGCTCGAAAACAACACGCCCGAGGCGCCGCCTTGCAGCGTGCGATTGGCGATTTGCACGTTGCGGCGCCGTGAGCTGGTCAGGCCGCCGACGACAAATCCGCTTTCGATGTGTTTGGTCAGTTCAACGATGATTTCGGCGATCGCGGCATTGGCTGGATCGCCGTGCACGACAGCGAAATTGGCCGGCGCGGAACCGCATCTCATGGCGCGGTTCATCGATGGGGCGCCGAGGTCCTCAGCGCTGCTCAAACCCGAGAAAATGCGGAACGAGCCTTTGTCAAAGGTCCCCAGCATTACCGCCAGCGCCGGCTGGTCGAGGTATTCACAGCCGCTTGCGCAAATACCGATGCCGACAGCGCCCGTCCATTGCCGCACGCTGCTGTGCTGTTTCAGATATGCGAGAATCTTGCTGGCGTCATCGGCGAGATGGTCGGTAAGGTAGAGAAAACCGAGGTTGGCGTCCTGCGCGACGCCGTCGAGCTGTGTCAGGCACGCGTCGGCAGCGTCCTGCCAGGTCGAGGCGGCGGCGTGCGCATAGCTGAATTCGGGCATCGTGGAAGCGAGGGAAAAATGGCGGGGCTGTGCCGAGTATAATAACGCCTTGCCAACGGCATCGACTACGCCAGCGGCATCGATCTCAATCCCAAAAACTGAGGATAAGGAGGAGCAATGAATCTTGACCGAGTAACTTCAGGGACCGATGTTCCCAACGATGTAAACGTGATCATCGAAATTCCGATGAACGCCGATCCGATCAAGTACGAGCTCGACAAGAAAACCGGCGCCCTGTTCGTCGACCGCTTCATGTCGACCGCGATGTTTTACCCATGCAATTACGGCTATATCCCGCACACGCTGTCGGGCGATGGTGATCCGGTCGACGTGCTGGTGGTCAGTCCGGTGCCGTTGATCAGCGGTGTGGTCGTGCGTTGCCGGCCGGTCGGCATGCTGAGGATGACCGATGAGGCCGGCGAGGATTGCAAGCTGCTCGCCGTCCCGATCGACAAGATCATCAATATCTACCGGCATATCAAAGATCCGAAAGATCTGGCCGAGCTGACCCTCGCGCGCATTTCGCACTTTTTCGAGCACTACAAGGATCTGGAAGCCGGCAAATGGGTCAAGGTCGAAGGCTGGGTCGGCGCCGATGCCGCCAAAGCCGAGATTATGGCAGGCATCGAGGGCTTTCAGAACGCTGCGCAGAAACCGATGTTTTAGTGTCCTGCTAACAGGCTGTTGTAGCGAGCGCAGCCAAGATAAGGTGCTGCGGGCCCAAAAAAGCGGAGTGTACGCGGTAGTACGTGAGCATTTTTGAGGCCCTGAGCAACGAAGTATTGGCAAGCGCAGTAATTTTTTAACAGCCTGTTAGTGCTCGCCATCCCAGTTCACACACTTCAGCAAACTGCCTATAATCGCACTCCAATCCCCCCGCAGAGCTTCCATCGTTAATGGGTCACCGGCTGTCTAAAATCTACACCCGCACCGGCGACGACGGTACGACTGGTCTGGGCGATGGCTCTCGCGTCGCCAAGACCAGCGCGCGAATTGAAGCGATTGGCCAGGTCGATGAATTGAATTCCGCGCTAGGTGTGCTGCTCGCCGAAACCATCGCCGATCCGATACGCGACTGCCTGCTCGCCATTCAACATCAACTGTTCGATCTGGGCGGCGAATTGTCGGTGCCGGGCTATCCTGGAATAGCCGAATCCGACGTTACGCGCCTCGAACAGATTCTCGACGGCTTCAATGCCGAGTTGCCGCCGCTGAAGGAATTCATTCTTCCCGGCGGCTCGCGCGCAGCGAGCCTGTGTCATCTCGCGCGCACGGTATGCCGGCGCGCGGAGCGCAGCGTGGTCGCGCTGCGCTCGGCCGAAGCCGATACCTGTTCAGCGCTCACGCAACGCTATCTGAATCGATTATCCGATCTGTTGTTTGTGATTTGCCGCGTGCTGAATCGCGCCGTCGGATGCGCCGACGTGCTGTGGCAGCAGCGGCGCCTGCAGATCGCGAAACAATGACCGGTCCCATACCGCAAGCAAATTCAATCAGCCCGCCGCTGCAGGATCTTCTCGCGCGTTGCGCACTCGGCGATCAGCGCGCCTTCGCCGCGCTTTATCGCAACACTTCGGCAAAACTGTTCAGCGTTTCCCTGCGTATATTGAGGCGCGAAGACTGGGCGGAGGAAGTGCTGCAGGAAAGCTTCGTAAACATCTGGCATCACGCCGCAGACTACAACATCAACAAAAGCGCACCGATGACGTGGATGACCAGCATCGTGCGCAACCGTGCGCTCGACTGGTTGCGCCGGCCGCATTTCGAAACCACCGACGACTTCGAGACCTTGATTGAAATGCGCGAAGATGACGGCGCCGGCCCGCTGGAGCTGCTGATGCGATCCAGCGAGGCGCAGGCATTGGCGCAATGTCTGGAGCAGCTCGGCGGCAAGCAGCGCCAGACCATTATGCTGGCGTTTTTTCATGGGCTGACCCACTCCGAGCTTGCCGGGCATCTGCGGCAACCTCTAGGTACGGTCAAAACCTGGGTCAGGCGCGGCTTGGAAAGGCTGAAGACCTGCCTCTCAACAGAAGACGGCGGAGTATAGGCAACAGCGCAAGCTGTACCTGTGAAAATGAGATATCAGAACGCCGACCTTCGAGAAATACTCGCTGCCGAATACGTGCTGGGCGTCTTGCACGGCGGTGCGCGGCGCCGATTCACGCGGCTGCTGACTGCCGACTCGGCATTGCGTCGTACGGTGAGAGCATGGGAAAGCCGGCTGTATCCGATGAACGAAGCGCTGCCGCAGATCGAACCGCCGCCGCGCGTGTGGCGCGCGATCCAGACGCGTGTCGAGCATCAACGGCAGTTGAACGCGCCACGCGTAACGCGCACCGGCTTCTGGCGCGCTCTCGCGTTAGCCAGCAGCATGGCTTTGCTGATGATGATTGCCTACTTCGGATTCATCGCCCAGCCGCAGGCGCCCGCCGTATCGTTCGCACTGCTCAGCGATGAGAAAGCGACGCCGATCATGCTGTTGTCATCGCAGCCGGGCAAGCCTGCCATCTTCAAGCTCAAGTTGCTGACGCCGCCGGATCCTGCTGCCGGAACGTCGCTGGAGCTGTGGGCCATCCCGGCCGCCAAGGATGCGCCGCCCGTTTCGCTGGGGCTGATATCGGGCGCGCCCAGTCAATCGATAAAACTGTCCAAGCCCGCGCAACGTGCACTGCATGACGCCAAAGCCATTGCCGTAAGCGTTGAACCTGCAGGCGGCTCGCCAACCGGTCTTCCGACGGGCGCGGTTGTTTTGCAGGGTAGCTGGCTCAAGCTGTAGGGAACCTCCGATTAAATGCCGTTCGCCCCTCGATCAATGCATCAAGGGACGGGCTCTGAGCTTGTCGAACGGCAATCGCACTCTAGCTCCCTCCCCGCTTGCTGGGGAGGGCTGGGGTGGGCTCGATCCCTGACTACACTTCGGGTTGCACCCTCCCCACTTGCTGGTGTATAGACCGGCAACATCGGTAACACCTGTTCGGAGACATGGGTAACACATCTGTAAACTGC
>JACMKV010000021.1 GCA_014379915.1 Burkholderiales bacterium | reverse complement strand
GCATTTTTTCTGGCCGTCGTTCCCGCGGAACGTGTCCCAGCAGCTGTAAGTAAGGAGCGGGAATCCAGCGTTGCTATTGAAAAGTGGTTGGGTCCCCGCTTGCAGTGGGAACGGCGATTGTTTGCCTCCAGCACGGCTCAATCGAGCTTCCACCCGTGGCCGTCATTCGTTGCGAAAGTGGAATCTTGCTCATCCCTCCTTGCTATTGATCTCAGCCTTCAATCCTTCACAAATCTCTGCACCACCAGGCTCCCGATCATATCGCCTTCGACATTGACCGCAGTGCGCACCGTATCGAGCAAACGGTCGATCGGCAGCAGGATCGCAATCGCTTCAGCCGGCAAGCCGACCGACTGCAGCACCATCACCATCGTGACCATGCCCGCGCTCGGAATGCCGGGCGCGCCGATGGCCGCAATCATGGCGGTGAAGAATACGATCATCTGCTGAGCCGGACTCAAATCGATGCCGACCAGGTTGGCGACAAACAAAGCGGCGGTCGCTTCATAAAGCGCGGTGCCGTCCATGTTGACGGTTGCGCCCAGCGGTACGACGAAACCTGCGACGTCCGGCCGCACCTGTAAATTTTGCTCGGCGCAACGCAGGGTGACCGGCAACGTCGCTGTGCTGGAGCTCGTAGAAAATGCGGTAAGCAATGCTTCGCGGGCGCCCGCGAAGAACCGCAATGGCGTAACTTTCGTAATCAGATACAGAATGAGCGGCAAGATGACGACGCCATGCAGCAATGTCGTGCCCGTAACCACAAGCATGAACTTGCCCAGACTGCCAAACAGCGACGCATCCTGCGTGGCGATGAGCTGGATCAGCAGCGCCATGATGCCGAGCGGCGCGAGATACATGATCCACCTCACCATCTGCATCGTGATTTCGTTGAACTCGCGTAACGACGTGAGGATGCTTTGATATCGCTCGCCGCCAATGACAAGTGCTATGCCGACGAACAGCGCATAGATGACGACCGCCAGCACGTTGCCCTGCGAAAACGCGGCAAACGGATTGACGAAAAGACTCCGCAGAAACTGCGCGACAAACTCCGGCAGCGCCAACTGGTTGGCTTCGAAATTCTGCATCGCATCGGCAAACATCTGCACGTCCAACCCATCGCCGGGGCGAAACACCTGGTTCGCCGTCATGCCGAGCACGATGGCGATCGCCATGGTGAAAGCAAAAAAACAAAGCGTGGTAATCCAGACCCGATGCACCTGCTTATGCGCTTGCAAATTCGCGATGCCGACCGCGATCGAAGTGAATACCAGCGGGATCAGGATCATCTTGAGCAGGTCGATGAATACGGCGCCGACCAGTCCGAATGCATAGAGCCAGCTTTCTACGGTGGCGTCGTCGCGTTCCAGGCCATGAAAGTAAAATCCGATGGCGACGCCCAAGACCGCGCCTGCAAGAATCTGGGCGTTCAGGCTGGGCCATTTCATCGCAATGATGCTTTACTGAACGGCCTTGCTTCGCACTTCGGCGATCTTGTCGCGACTTTTTTTCGCAACCGCTTCTATCTCGCTTTCAACCTTCGTTGCTTCTACGCCTACGCGCTTTTCAAATCCTTTTCCATACGTCGTACTGGTCAATGCACGAATTACTTTGAAGAGCCATGGAGCCTCGCGGTCTAAGAGTCGTGCTTTTGCTATTAAGAGCACGAGATCATGCTTAATTCGGAGCAGAAACTTTCTGAGTTCAACGTAATGAATTCGCAGGGCGTGTACGTTCGCCTGATATACAGATGCGTCGATGTTCTTGGAAACGAATGCCTCTAACATCTGCTCGTATGAGCGATTTACTGTGGCCATCGATTGGTTGGTCTTTTGAATTTCAATGTTGAAAGAATATAGTTCATTCGCGTAGTCGATATTGCTTAGAGAAATGACAAGTTCAATGTCACGTGGATAAGCGATAAACCTATTCATAAAGATGCGAAGTTCTTCTCCCTCGCGACTTTCCTCTGCGAAGCAACGGAAAAAGTCATCAGCAATGAAAATGTTATCCCCGGTAAGCACTAGGCATTCATTGAAGTAATACTGCAATCGGACAAGTGCGTTGTAATGTGTTGCTCGCCGCTGGTATAGGCGGGTAAGCCAATCTCCGAGGCGAATAAATAGAAACGCGAAGAACGCTCCGGCGAAGCCACCTAGCAAAGCACGAAATGCTTCCAGATCGGATGCCTTTGAGACATTCCAAAATAGCCACGTAGCAGAGCCGGCCGCAATGCCGCCCATTCCGACAGCTATGAAGACTGCAAAAACAGTTAAGATTTTCCGCATGTCTAAACTCGACCCGTTAGGGAACCTCTGCACAAGTCAAAAACAGCCGTCTTTGCGAGCGCAGCGAAGCAATCTTGTCGTTCCTTTCCAATTCGTTACGAGATTGCTTCGTCGCTTCGTTCCTCGCAAAGACGGCTTATGCAGAGCTTCCTTAGGCTACTTCGTAGCTGGAGCAGTATGTGTTATGTAGCAGAAACCGTAGGACTCGTTGAGCGGCGGCGAAGCCGTCGAACTCATGAAGAAAGCGTAGGATGGGTCGAGCCAGACGAAACCCGTCGAACACGCTTATTCACCGTCAGTCTGGCCGACTGCGCATGAATCAATGCATGAAAATCAAGGAATCAATGAAAATCAATGGCGCCCTACATCCTGACTGTCGCCTTGTAGGGTATGTCGCATGGTCAAGAGCGCTGTCGACATTCCGCTATCCGGCCCGCCCCTCACCGACGGGTCTTGGCCGGTTTGCGCCCACCGGCACGTGCGCGCAATGTCGCTCCAAGCTATCCACAAGATCGCTTACGGCGGCGCGAGCTGACCAAGTTCAGACCTTCGTTTGACCTCGAGTGCGTCGTCAACCTCGATACCGAGATACCGCTTCAGCGTGATAACGGCAGCAATTGCGACACCGAGCACCGTCAGAGAGCCTTCGCCCTGTTAGTCAAAAGGTTGGCGAGCGAATGCACTGGCCGCAACGTCGCATCGAGCTCACGCGCGCGCGCCGTGAGTTGCCGTGAGTCTCGCGCGGGGCCCTGATACGCCGCCAGCACGGCACTGTCGCCGACCTTGTAGAAATCGACCTCGGCGAAAGACGCGCGCAACGCCGCGAGCAGCCGCTTCGCGTCCACGATCGGCATGTACACGTTCTGCATGACCGCCCCACCCGGCGCAAGCCGCGCTGCGACGATTGCGAAAAACTCGGCGTCCATCAATGCCGCCGGAATCGATTGGTCGTCGTAAGCGTCGAGCATCACCACATCGAATTGCTCTTTCGACGCCGCCAGCCAGCTTCTGCCGTCCTCGATGTGCAGGTGCAGCCGCGGATGCGGCGCCAGGCCGAAGTACCGCGCCCCCAGCTCCACCGCGTGGCGATCGATGTCGATCGCGTGCACGACCGCGGACGGAAACGTGCGGATCGCGTAGCCCGTCATGTTGCCGGCGCCGACTCCGATCTGGACCATGCGCGAATACGGCTGCGCATAGACGACACCCAGCATCATCAGCCGCGTGTAGGGGGCGGCCAGCTCGTGGGGCCGATCGAGGTCGAGCACCGATTCATGGAAGAAGTGGATGTCGGGGCCGTAGGCCAGGTAGCGTTTGCGACCGAGTTCGACCACGGCAAGGCGGCCGAATTGCGTATCGCGCTCCTCGATCACCCGCAGCGCTGCATCTGGCTGCGCACCCGGTCGGCAGCCGCAGAGGCTCAAGCCGCCGAAGGCGAAGGCCAAAGCGCTGCTCGCGCGCAGCACGCGGCGCCGGCCGCGTAGCATCAATAGCGTAGAATCAATAGGGTTATCTTTCATGGAATTCTCTGGGGTGACGGTTGCGGGAATGGGTGCTACAGGATTTTGGTGAACCCTTTGAGCTGGAGCTGCAAGGCACTCACCGCCATCTGGTTATGCCGAAGTTCGTAATTCCGCGGCCAGCTTAGCAAACGTGGGCTCGTCAGATGCTAACAAGCAGGTCACGAGCTTGTCCAGCAGACCGCAATCGTGAGTATAGGTCGAACTGATTGCACAGGGTCGAAACAAAAGCGAGCGCCTAGCCGTCATCCAGCGCAAGCAACGATGCATTTCCTCCGAGCGCCGCCGTGTTCACAGAAACTGTCCGCTCAACCGCAAACCTCGCCGAATAATGCGGCCCGCCAGCTTTCGGCCCAGTTCCGGATAAGCCCTGCCCGCCGAACGGCTGCACGCCGACCGTCGCGCCGATGATGTTGCGGTTGACGTAGAGATTGCCGACGCGGGCTCGCGTCCTTACGCGGGCTATGGTTTCTTCGATGCGGCTATGGACGCCGAGCGTGAGGCCGTAGCCAGTTGCGTTGATGCGGTCGATGACGAGATCGAGTTGGTCGGCTTGCCAGCGCAGCACGTGCAGCACGGGACCGAACACTTCGCGTTCGGGAATTTGATGCCACGAAATCGTGTATGCCCGCGGCGCGAAGAAGCAGCCGCGATGCAGACCTTTGGGAAGTGAAGCGACAGCGATCCGTTGCGGCGCAAGGCTCCTGCAATATTCTTCGAGCGCGTCGCGCGCGGGCTCGTCGATGATCGGGCCGACGTCGATCGAGAGTTTTGCGGGATCGCCGATAGACAGTTCGGCCATCGCGCCCTTGAGCATGTCGATCGCGGCATCGGCGACGTCGTCCTGCAGGAACAGTAAACGAGCGGCCGAGCAGCGCTGGCCGGCGCTGTTGTATGCCGATTGCATGACGTCGAAGATCAGTTGTTCGAGCAAGGCTGAGCTATCCGCAATGATCGCGTTCATGCCGCCGGTCTCGGCGATCAGCGGGACGATGGCGCCGTCGCGTGAGGCTAGGCTGCGGTTGATGGCGCGCGCGGTTTCAGTCGAGCCGGTGAAGGCGACGCCGGCGATGCGTGGATCCGCGACGATCCGCGCGCCGACTTCCTCGCCCGATCCAGGCAGCAATTGCAGCACTGCGGGCGGTACGCCGGCCTCAAGCAACAGCTCGACGGCGCGCATTGCGATCAGCGCCGTCTGCTCGGCTGGCTTGGCGATCACGGCGTTGCCGGCAGCGAGCGCGGCGGTCATCTGGCCAGTGAAAATCGCGAGCGGAAAATTCCACGGAGAAAGGCATACGAATACGCCGCGCCCATGCAGGCTCAGCGAATTCTGCTCACCGGTCTGGCCCGGCAACTCCTGCGGCTCAGCGAACAATCGTTTGGCTTCGGCTGCGTAATAGCGGCAGTAATCGACGGCTTCACGCACTTCGGCGAGCGCGTCGGGAATGATGCGGCCGCCTTCGTGCACGATCAGCGCGACGAACTCGGCGCGATGCGCTTCAAACAGATCGGACGCGCGTTCGAGGATTTGGGCGCGAGTCGGCGCCGGCGTTGCATCCCACGCTGGCGCAGCAGCGGCGGCGCACTGCATCGCAGAGTCGACCATCTGCGCGTTGGCCTGAACTATCACGCCGATTTTTCGATCGCGATCAGCCGGGGCGAATGCTGGATGTTCGTCCTCACGCAAACGTTCGCCGTTGACGAGCGGCGCCGCGCGCCACATCTGCTGCGACGCTGCAGCGATATCCGCGCGCAGAGCCGCAAACACATCTGGATTCGAGAGGTTGAGCCCGAGCGAATTGCGCCGCGCATCGCCGTACAGATCGGGCGGCAGCGGAATGCGCGGGTGCGGCGTTATGGTCGGCGTTTCGTTGTGGCCCAGCGCCGCGAACGGATCCGCAACGACATTTTCCGGAGGTAACCGCGTATCGGCGATGCGATTGACGAACGACGTGTTCGCGCCGTTTTCGAGCAGCCGGCGCACCAGATACGGCAGCAGCGTGTTGAAGCTTCCGACCGGCGCATAAACGCGGCAAGCTACGTTTTCGCATCGCATGACTTCGGCATACAGCGCTTCGCCCATTCCGTGAAGCCGCTGGAATTCGAATTCACGGCCATGCGCGCGTTCCAGAAAATACGCGATCGTATGCGCGTTGTGCGTAGCGAATTGCGGATAGAACGCATCACCGTGCGCGAGCACACGCGAGCCGCAGGCGAGGTACGACAAGTCGGTGTGCACCTTGCGCGTAAAAACTGGATAGCCGGGCAGGCCCTGAACCTGCGCGCGTTTGATCTCGGTATCCCAGTACGCGCCTTTCACGAGCCGCAGCGATATCTGTTTGCCATGCTGATTCGCGAGTGCGGCGAGCAGGTCGATCACATACGGCGCGCGTTTCTGATACGCCTGCACCGCGAGCCCAAAGCCATTCCAGCCCCGCAATTCCGGATCAGCAAACACTGCCGCAAAAACGTCCAGCGATAATTCGAGGCGGTCCGCTTCCTCGGCATCCAGCGTCACGAGTACGCCGCGGTTTTTTGCGGCGCGCGCGAGCTGCAAGAGCCGCGGCACGAGTTCGGCCAGCACGCGTTCGCGCTGCGTGTATTCATATCGCGGATGCAGCGCGGAGAGCTTGATCGAGACGCCGGGTGCGGTGAAACCCTGATGCGCTTCATCGTTCGCGCTTCGTGCGAGCGCGTGGATTGCCTGCGAATACGAACCGAAGTAACGCTCGGCGTCTGCCGCCGTCAAAGCTGCTTCGCCAAGCATGTCGAACGAATGGCAGTATTCCGGACTTTGGGCCGCGCGCTGCAAAGCCGACTCCATGGTTTCGCCCAGAACGAAATCGGCGCCGAGGATTTTCATGGCGGCGCGCAACGCCGCGCGCAGCGTGGTCTCGCCGATTCTTCCCGCGAGATTCCTGATCAGCGCCGAGCCTTCGTCGGCGCTCAGCACGCGCATCATCCGGCCGCCGAGCATCAATCCCCACGTCGATGCGTTGACCAGAAACGACGGGCTGCGGCCGCGATGCTTGTCCCACTCGCCTTCGAGTATCAGGCCGCGAATCAGGCGGTCGGCGGTGGCCGCATCGGGTATGCGCAGCAGCGCTTCAGCGAGGCACATCAGGGCGATGCCCTCGCGCGTGCCGAGGTCGTATTCCTGAAGAAACGCGTCTATGCCGCCGCGTACCGGCGTTCTCCTTGCCGCAGTGATGAGGCTGATCGCGCGCTCGCGCACGCGTTGTGCCGTCGCTTCGTCTAGCCGCGCTTCCGGCAATAGCGAGACGACGCAGCTAGCCTCATCGGCGAGGTAATGCGAGCGCAGCGCAGCTCGTACAGTGTCGGTGTTTGAAATGTCAAGTGCTCTCATTACGGTAGCCGCGAAATTCGCTAGCCGTCACTAGCCTGTTGGCGCATCGATGATCGACCATAACACCGCTGCGCGCAGAAGCTCAAGCAGTGCCAGAAATCGGCGGCGCGCAATCGGTTGTTCACGGATTCGTAGCGGCATCGCACTTAAGGAGACTCTGATTAAGTCCTCCGTTTCGCGGGTGAGCTAGCCTGTGCTAAGCCTGTCGAAGCAAACCATGAATGGAGGACCTTCGCTCAATCAATAAGTGTGCGATTGCCCTTCGACAAGCCCAGGGCGAACGGCACTTGATCAGAAGTTTTTTAGCGACATCGTCAGCTGCATGTCGCACCATGCAGCACATTGTCAAATCATCAGCCGATTGCGGAATTAGATCGAGGCGCGAAGTGTCCGCACCGCGCACAATCTCTGCAAGTTGCTGCAGGGCCGGATCGATTAGTTCGTACTTCCTCAGGAAGCATCGAAGCTGCATAGCTCGCCCACATGCGATAGCTCGACGCAAGTTATCGTAAGGGATCGCTCCGGTTTCTTCGGTGATGCGCAGCACGTCGCCCGACAGCAGGTAAAGAAACTCCGGCTCTTCAGCAATGAAGTGTGCAATCAGCCAGAGGGCATGCAATTCGGTCTATCGTCGGACGTTCACGGGTAATCCATTTCATCTGCATCTCCCGTTACAGCAAACCGCCGGACCGCCTTGACCACCCCCGCGGCAATGTGAAGCGGCCGCTCGCCGAGGCCGAACACGACCGCGTCGTTCTCGCGCGGATCGACTTCGATTATCTTCGTGCCCAGTTCGACACGCACGCCGTTATGCGTGAGCCCGCGCAGACGGCCGCCGAGAGGCGCGTGTAAATCAATGTGAGCGAGGCGCCCGACCAGTGCTCCTGCCTCAACTTTGGCGCCGATCTCAAGCGAAGTCATGAACACTCCACCCGCAGGAGCATAGACGACGCGCTCCACACCGTAGCCGGCGATCTTGCGTACCGTGCCGGCCAGGGGCAAGGCTGTGCCTCGCGCGATGACGCTGCCCAGCTGTCCATCCCAACTGGATTCGATCACCAGATCCACGGTCTCGCCCGCGATGAAATTGGGACCGATGCCGATGGTCAACGGCGCAAGATGAATCTGGCATTCGGGAACGAAACGCTTGCGCATACGAGCATCGACCAGGATTTGCGGTTGGACGCGATGACACATCGAGGCCACATCCTGCGTCGTGACGGGAATGATCTCTCTGTAGCTGAGCCTGGCGACCATCACGGCGACGTCGTCACAGCGCCTCGCGCGCAATCCCTCCAAAAGTGCATCTTCGACGTTAAACATCGCGTCCGTAAAGGCCATGCCTCGCCGCGGGTAATGCGGCTCCGGGACGTCCTGCATGACGACTTCAAACCCGGCCTTGAATAATTGGTGAGCAATTGCAGACCCGACGTCGCCTATGCCACGGATTAACACTCGTACCATCGCAGCCGATCATCCCATTTATACGAATAATTGGAATTTGGACAACGGCCAGAGATTAGCGAAATGTGAGACCAAGCCGTGTGTGGGTATCATATGTTGTTTCATATCCTACATATGCGTAAAGTACTCTACATGCCGCAGACTTGGTTATCGCTCATTATGAGCCTTCCGACCCAGAACTCGACTGCTCGCATGCGCGTCTGGCGTTCCCTGAAAAGCCTGGGTTGCGTTGCGTTGCGCGACGGCGTTTACCTGATTCCTTACGGTGTCGAGATTAAGCAGATTCTCGACAATCATCTGCAAGACGTGTGCGATTCGGGAGGCAGTGGATACCTGCTCGCGGTCGATGCCACCGATAAGCAGCAGTCCGAAACGCTCAAGCGCCTGTTCGATCGGACAGCCGATTACGCAAGCGCGATCGAGGCCATCAAACAATTTCGGTCGACTTTGAAAGGAATTGAGGAAGGGGCAGCGCGGCGCGGGATCAATCGTTTGCGGCGCGAGCTAGCCGCGATTACTGCCGTCGACTTCTATCCCAACCAAGCGAGAGATCAGGCCATGACTGCGCTGCTGGGTGCGGAAACCGAAGTCGAAAGCCGGTTTTCCCCAGGCGAGCCGCGCGCGCGGCCTGAAGCGATTACGCGATGCGACAAAACCGATTACCAGGGACGCATTTGGGCGACGCGACAACGGCCATGGATCGATCGCCTGGCGAGTGCCTGGTTGATCAAACGTTATATCGACCCCAAGGCCAGTTTCTGTTGGCTCGCAAAACCCAAAGACTGCCCAAAGGGTGCGGTCGGTTTCGACTTCGATGGCGCTGAATTCACGCATCAGGGAAACAAGGTGACGTTCGAAGTATTGCTGGCGAGTTTTGGCCTGCAGGAGCAGGAGCCATTGTCCCGGCTCGGCGCGGCCGTGCATTACCTAGACGTTGGCGGCGTGCCTAGACCGGAAGCCGCGGGACTTGAACTTATTCTGCGCGGCGCGCGTGCAAGCGCCGACAGCGACGATGCATTGCTAAAGCAGGCCATCAAAACCTTTGACTTGATTCACGCTGCCTGGCTGCAGGAACTGAAGGCGGATTTATAAGGAGACAATCATGAGGCTGATCCCCGCAACGATTCTGGCAACGACACTGGCATGTCTGGGAACTGATGCGGCATCGGCCGAAATTGTGAATTTCGACGACGCTCAGGTCGGGCAAATCCCGCCTGGTTGGGTAGCAGGAGTGACCGGCGGGGGCTCGCCCCAATGGGCAGTCGAAAACGACGCGACCGCGCCCAGCAAACCCGGTGTCCTCAAGCAGTCTGGCACAGGCGCCTTTCCCTGGTGCGTGCTGAAAGACAGCTCGCTTGAGAACGGCTTCGTCGAAGTGAAGTTCAAGGCTATATCCGGCGAGGAAGATCAGGCCGGCGGCGTGGTCTGGCGTTGGAAGGATGGGGAGAATTACTACGTGGCGCGCGCCAATACATTGGAAAACAACGTGTCGCTGTACTACACCGAAAACGGCAAGCGCAAGACCGTCAAGTACGTGGACGCGCCTGTTGCACTCAATCAGTGGCACATGCTGAGAGTCGAATTCAGCGGCACCCAATCAGGGTTCTCCTGAACGGGAAAAAATACATCGAGGTTGATGACGAGCACATAACGGGAGCAGGTGCCGTGGGAGTCTCGACCAAGGCCGACAGCGTTACGTCGTTTGACGATTTCGTGTACGGCAAGTAAACCCCAATTCGGTCTGCTGCCAGTCGCCGGGCTGGCGGTACCGGCCCCAATCGCAATCTCGTACCTCCGTTCTACCCTCGCCTGAAGGAACAACCTTGGAAAAGTCGCAAAAAGCCGTAGCAGAACCCGGAGGCGATATGAACCGGGCCGCCGTTCCAACGGAATCGCTCGCGCGCCTGTTCCTGCGTTTTCTCAAGTTCGGCTCGCTGGCGTGGGGCGGGCCGGTAGCGCAGATCGCCATGATTCGGCAGGAGTTGGTCGACGAAGAGAAATGGGTGACCTCCGAGCATTTCGATCGCGTGCTCGCGGTTTATCAGGTGCTGCCCGGACCCGAAGCGCACGAACTCTGTGTGTACTTCGGCATGCTGTCGCGAGGCAGGGTAGGCGGGATTCTCGCCGGTCTTGGATTCATGCTGCCGGGCTTCATCCTCATGTTCCTGTTGTCTTGGCTGTACGTGAGATTCGGGCTCAAGGCAGACGGCGCCGGCGGCGCCGTCTTCGCTGCCGTGCAGGCTGCGGTAGCTGCGCTTATCGTTCGCGCGGTGCACCGCATCGGTGGTCATGCGCTTACCGACCGCTGGCTTTGGACGATCGCCATACTCGCGACCGCCGCGCAGATCCTTGGCGTCCACTTCGGGGTGACCCTGATTGCAGCCGGCGTGGTCTATCTGCTAGCCCGCCAACGAACCAGACTGGCGGCGATACTGATCGTTGCTTGCATCATTGGTTTAGCAGTATGGGCTGCTTCAAGGGGATTCGAGGTAGCCGCCCTCGCCAGCTCGGCCGATATTCGAGAGGGCGCAGCGCAAGAACAACGTTCGCTCTGGCAGCTTTTCATTTCCGGTCTCAAGGCAGGAATGCTGACCTTCGGCGGCGCGTATACGGTCATCCCGTTCCTGCAAAACGACGCCGTCACGGAAGGCGCATGGATGAGCAACAGTCAGTTTCTCGATGGGCTGGCGCTCTCGGGACTATTGCCGGCGCCGCTGATTATTTTCGCGACTTTCGTCGGCTATCTGGGCGGCGGCGCTTTGGGAGCGGTTGTCCTGACCGTAGGCATATTCCTGCCCGCATTTGTCTTTACGCTCGCAGCGCACGAACCCCTTGAACGGCTAGTGCATCAGCCGCGCGTTCGCTTATTTCTTGAAGGCGTAACGGCGGGCGTCGTAGGTCTTATTGCCGGGACAACGATTGCATTGCTCATCGTGAGCATCGTAAGCGTACCCGCGGCCGTGGTGTTTGCGCTCGCCTTGGGAGCGCTCTTCTATTCGAGCGCAAAGCTGGTTGTTCCGTTGGTGATCGCGGGCGCAATCGCGATCGGTTTTGTTCTGGCGATGCTTACTGGATAAATGCTTGTATGCGCAAGTAGCTTCCGGGCCCGCTGAATGAGGGCGCACAGGATAGGCAGACTGCTCTTGCCCGAAGGGGTGGGTGTGGACGCTCGGCCGGTGATTATGGCGCGCGCCCTACGCGCCTTTGCCGATGGTTACGTTGCCGTGCTGTTGCCCGCATACCTGCTAGCACTCGGTTTTGGGGCGCTTGAAGTCGGTTTGATCAGTAGCGCGACGCTACTCGGCTCAGCCCTCAGTACGCTCGCAGTCGGTGCGTTAGGGCATCGTTTTCCGCAACAAAAAATGCTGCTTGCCGGCGCTGCACTGATGATCGCAACCGGCGTTGCCTTTGCAGGCCTCTCGTCATTCTGGCCATTGCTGGTGGTGGCCTTCTTTGGCACGCTCAATCCAAGCTCGGGCGATGTCAGCTTGTTTTTGCCCCTCGAGCACTCGCGGCTTGCAGCGTGCGCACCGGAAAAATCACGTACCGCACTGTTCGCGCGCTACAGCCTGGCGGGTTACTTATTCG
>JACMKV010000020.1 GCA_014379915.1 Burkholderiales bacterium | reverse complement strand
GCTTCGCGCTGTACCGGGTAAGCGAATGCTTGAAGCATGCGCTCAGTATGGTCACGCGTCGGCGCTGGCTCGGTAATACAGGTAATGCCCTTTGCATAGAGTCCGGCTAGCAGTAACGCGCTTTTGACCTGGGCGCTGGCGATGGGAAGCTCGTAGGTGATGCCGCGCAATTCGTGCACAGGATGAATTGCTAGCGGCGGGCAACCATTGTCGGCGGTGCGAATGTCGGCGCCCATTTCGCCTAGCGGCTGCGCGACTCGACGCATCGGCCGCTTCGTCAGGCTGGCGTCGCCGGTCAGTTCACTCGAAAACGACTGCGCAGCCAGCAAGCCGCATAGTAGCCGCATCGAGGTTCCCGAATTGCCGCAATCGAGCACGCCGCGCGGTCTTTTGAGCCCGTGCAAGCCGACGCCCTCAATCCGAACCCGACCCTGTTTGGGGCCGTCGATCTGAACACCCAGCGCGCGAAACACATTCATGGTTGCAATCGCGTCTTCACCTTCCAGGAAGCCCTCGACTTCGGTGACACCTTCGGCCAGCGAACCCAGCATGATCGCGCGGTGCGAGATCGATTTGTCGCCTGGAACGCGCAGATCGCCGGAAAGCCGTCCGCCCGGGGCAACGACATAATCGTTTGTCATGATGACGATTCGGCCGATCCGTTTTGGCCCCCCTGCCCCGCCAACCATAGGCTGCGCGCCTCGCGGGCGCCGGCGAACACGGCTTGCAACCGATCGGCCTGGCCGCCTTCGATCATCGCCGTCACACGCTCGATTTCGCCCTGATAATGACGCAGCTCGCGCACCAGCGCCTCGCGGTTGGCGACGCAGATATCGCGCCACATTTCCGGCGAGCTGCCGGCGATCCGGGTGAAATCGCGAAAACCACTGGCCGCGAAATCGAATAGCTGATCGGCATTCCAGCGCTGCGCCAGCATATTAACCAGTGCGTAGGCGAGCACATGCGGCAAATGGCTGACGGCGGCAAACACCCGGTCGTGCTCATCGGCTTTCATGACGCCGAGTTTCGCGCCGCAAGCGCGCCATGCGGCGCAGACCGTATCGACCGCGAGCGCATCGGTTTCGGCAAGCGGCGTGATGACAACATTTTTGCCGCGATACAGATCGGCGCGCGCCGCGCCCACGCCGCTGGTTTCGGCGCCCGCGATTGGATGCGCAGGCACGAAACGCGGCAGGCAATCCCCGAAGCTTTCGCGCGCGAGTTGCACGACATCCTGCTTGGTGCTGCCAGCATCGGTGATAACCGCGCGCGCATCGAGGTGCGGCGCAATCGTTCTCATCAACTCGGCCATTTGGCCAACCGGCGTCGCCAGCAGCACGCAGTCGGCGCCGCTAACCGCGCGCTTTATATCGCTTGCAATCTCATCGATAACCTTGAGCTGCACAGCTCGTTCGAGATTGTCGCGGCCGCGGCCCACGCCGACGACGTGTTTGACCGCATCCGCTTCGCGCAAAGCGAGCGCGAATGAGCCGCCGATCAGGCCGACGCCGAAGATAACGAGTTTGTTGATTCTGAAATTAGCCATTGTGCGAGCGGACGCCTGGATCGAGCGCGCGGGACAGCTCATCGAGGAACTTTGCGTTCTCCGCTTCGAGCCCGATGCTGACGCGCAGATATTGCGGCATGCCGTAGTTCGCGATTGGCCGCACGATCACGCCTAGCCTCAGCAGGCGTTGATAGACCGCATTCGCATCGCCGACTTTGAAACTGACGAAGTTGCCGTACGACGGAATATATTCGATGCCGAGGCGCATGAAACCGGCAACGATCTGCGCCATCCCGGCTTCGTTCAGCCGCCGGCTCTCGCGAACAAAATCCTGGTCGGCGAGCGCTGCCTGCGCGGCGGCGAGCGCGACACTGCTGACGTTGAACGGCTGGCGCACGCGATTCATCAGATCGGCAACGCCGGCATTCGCGAGCGCAAAGCCGATGCGCAAACCAGCCAGTCCATAAGCTTTCGAAAACGTGCGCGTGATGATCAGATTGGGAAACTCGCGCAGCCAGTCGATGCTGTGGGCGTCGCTGTGGGCGTCGCTGACGTCATCCCGATCGTCCGGCAAATATTCAGCGTAGGCTTCATCAAGCACGACCAGCAGCGATCGCGGAACGCTTTCCAGGAAACGCCGCAATCCCCGGTCAGCGAGCAATGTTCCGGTCGGATTGTTCGGATTGGCGATGAACACAAGGCGGGTATCGGCGCGGATGGCAGCAAGCATCGCATCGAGGTCGTGGCCGAAATTCTTTGCTGGGGCTTCGATCCCGGTGGCGCCGGTCGCCT
>JACMKV010000144.1 GCA_014379915.1 Burkholderiales bacterium | reverse complement strand
TCCTGGGTGACCGAGCCGTTCGAGTGCAGCGATGACCATTGCGCGCGCTCGGCCTGCGCAGAGGCGACGTAGCGCTGCGGCTTGCCGTTGGCGGGCATTTGCAGCGCAGAAACGGTGACTGTTTCGATCGGCGGCAGCGATGCGAACAACTCGCCCAGCAGGCGCACCACCAACCCTACCGCATGCTGGTTGTGCAATTTCGTGTGCGACAGTTCCGACATGCGACGGATCTCGACCCGGTTGCCGCTCGCCATCGCCGCTTCGCGGTCAGGTATCGCATCGAGTCCCGGCACGATGAACTCGAGCTTCGCTTCGCTCTGCCCGTTGAACTCGTAACTGATGATGGTCGGCAGCGGCCACAGTACGTCTTGCAGGCACTTCATCAAATACTCCTGCATCGCTTCGAGGTCGCCGCTCTCTGCTCGCTCTTTAATCTGATGGATCGAGCGCTGCGCCGCGTCCCACGCGAGGCGGCGCGCCAGCCACGCGGCGCGCGCATCAAGGTAGTCATGCATCTCCTGCGGGTCCGCCGCCGCTTTGACGCGCGGGTCGGTCGACATCGCCGCCTTCGGCGGCTTCGGTTGCTGTTCGGTAAACGCGCGCGCCGCCACCGGCATCAATACCTGATCGGGTGAAGGCGTCCAGCGATGCGGAAATGCAAGCGATTCGACGTGTTCGTTCAAGTGCGAACACACGCTCAGCGCAGCGTCGCGCTCCATGTCGGACGCACCGTCGACCACGTTTGAGACGGGATCGATCATCTGACCGGAACGCGTCGGGCGCACGATGCGCGCATACCCGTGAGCGTCGATGCGCACGCGCGTATCGCTGGCACCCAGTGCGAACGACGTGGCCTGGCCGACGTGGGTCTCGCCGCTTTCGCCGGCCAGCACGACTTGCGAGCGGCGGCGATAAATAACGCTTTGCCCATCGGCGCTGGCAAACGACGGCGCCAGCCGATACGGAGGAAGCCACTTCACCTGTTCACCGAACAAGCCGGTGTGGCTGAAGCGCAATGCGACCGGCGGCGGCAGCGGCTGCGCCTTGCGCATCGGCGCCCGCACGGTTTCGAAGTTCTGGAAGTTCAATTCGGGGCCCTGCTCGTTCTACTGAACGGCATGTTGCCAAAGGTTGACGCGCTGCAACGGCGAAAGTTGGCGGGTGTAAGCGGCGCTGTTCTGGCTGCCGCACCGTTCGACGACAGAAATCGGGCAAACTCGCGCCATGCGGCAGGGCAAGCACACGGAGACGCTGGCAGTCGGCTGCGGCGCCGGATTTTCGGGCGATCGCGTCGATGCGCCTGGGCCCGTGGTGCGCACGCTGATCGAGCGCGGCGGACCCGCCGTAATTATTTTCGAGATGCTGGCCGAACGTACGCTGGCGCTGGCGCAACTGGCGCGCAAGGCGAATCCGGAGCTCGGCTACGAGGTGTTGCTCGAGTTCGTGTTGCGGCCGATTCTGGCCGACTGCCTTCAGCACAACATCACGATCATCGGCAACTTCGGGGCGGCCAATCCAC
>JACMKV010000143.1 GCA_014379915.1 Burkholderiales bacterium | reverse complement strand
AGGATGACGTTGTCCCGAGTCGCCGCGCCGTAGCGCTCGGCGAACGATTCGGCGTCGCCCGAAGTCTGCACCAGCGGCTTCCATTGCTCTTTCGCGGTATCGGCGAGGTCGAGCATCAGATGCAGATTGACATCGATGAAGCGCGCGACGTTTTCCGCGCGCTCGAGATACCGCCCTACCCAATAGATTGCGTCGGCGACGCGGCTCAGCATGCCTCCCCCCGTATAACTGATTCGTCATTCCCGCTGGGGCCGGAATCTCATATTATCGATGATTCAGTTCATCAGTGACCGCCCTCTCAAATTGTCATGCTGAGGGCGAAGCCCGAAGAATCTGCTTTTTCTCTGGCATGGCGAAACAGCAGATCCTTCGCTGCGCTCAGGATGACAAACGCTCGGGCGGTCACTCATTTTGCGAATGCTCAATAGTAAGCTCCCGGCTTTAAGCATGGCGGGACGAGCTTCGCCGGAATGATGAGTTAATTGGTATTCGAGAGTCTCACGCATGACGAGAACGTTACGGTTCCTTCAGCGAGAACTGCACCCAGGTGTCCTTGCTGCCGCCGCCCTGCGAAGAATTGACGACCAGCGAATTTTTCTTGAGCGCCACGCGCGTCAAGCCTCCGGGCAGCACATAGATCTGATCGCCGTAAAGCACATAGGGTCGCAAGTCGACGTGCCGCCCTTCGACATGATCGCCGATCAGCACCGGCGCGCGCGACAACGCCAGCGTCGGCTGGGCGATGTAATTGCGCGGCTGGGCGGCGATCAGGCGCGCGAATTGCCGGCGTTGTTCGCTGCTCGCGTGCGGGCCGACCAGCATGCCGTAGCCGCCCGATTCATTGACCGGCTTGACCACAAGCTTGTCGAGATTGGCGAGCACGTAAGCGCGTTCCTGGTCTTCGCTGCACAGATACGTCGGGACGTTGGGCAGGATCGCTTCCTGATCGAGGTAATACTTGATGATTTTCGGCACATAGGCGTAAACGGCTTTGTCGTCGGCGATGCCGTTGCCCGGCGCGTTGGCGAGCGCGACGCGGCCGGCGCGGTACACGTCCATCAGGCCGGGCACGCCGAGCATCGAGCCGGAGAGGAAGACTTGCGGGTCGAGAAAATCGTCATCGATGCGCCGATAAATCACGTCGACGCGCTGCAGGCCGCGCGTCGTCCGCATGTACACACGCCCATCGACCACCGTGAGGTCGCGCCCCTCGACCAACTCGATCCCCATCTGCTGGGCGAGGAAGGAATGCTCGTAATACGCCGAGTTAAATATGCCGGGCGTCAACACGACCACTGTTGGATCGCCCGCATCAGTGGGCGCCAGGTATTGCAGGGTTTCGAGCAATCGGCTCGAGTAATCGTCGACCGGCCGCACTTTCATGGCGTCGAATACCGAAGGAAATGTGCGCTTCAAAATGCGGCGGTTCTCGAGCACGTAGGAAACGCCGGAAGGACAACGCAAATTGTCCTCAAGCACATAGATGCAGCCGTCGCCCGCGCGCACGAGATCAGTACCGCTGATATGGCACCAGATGCCGCGCGGCGGATCGATGCCGATGCACGGCTCGCGAAACGATGCGGCCGAGCGGATCAGCTCCTCCGGAATCACCCGATCCTTCAGGATTTTTTGCGCGTGATAGATGTCGTCGATGAACAGATTCAGCGCCGCGATGCGCTGCTTCAGCCCGCGCTCGATGACATCCCATTCCGCGGCGGCGACGATGCGCGGAATGATGTCGAAAGGGATGATGCGCTCGGCGCCCTGCTCCTCGCCGTAGACGTTGAACGTGATGCCGAGCTGATACATCGCCGCCTCGGCGGCCCTCTGCCGGCGCGCGAGGCTTCCTTCCGGCAAGCTCTCGATACGGCGAATCAAAAGCTCGACACCAGGCCGCGGCGTGCCGTCGGCGAGGAATAATTCGTCGCAAAAGCCGTCGGTGCGGTAGCGGTCGAAAACCATCGCGGTTGGTTTGCCGTGCTCGGGGGTAACAAGCTGAAAAGCAGTTGATCGGTAGACGGACTGATGGAAACGCGTTTGGGCCGCAGCGGCTACTTGCGCACCGCCATGGTGCTCCCGGTTGGCTGCCGCACGCAAAACGTGCATCCTTTCAGCGGCGAGGGTGGCCGGCGCAGGAGAGATCATCGTACTGGCACTCCCCATCGCAGTACGGACTGCAATTCCTATTCCACGCTTCCCGGAGCTTGTTCTCTTCAATCGAAGAGCTCGGCCGATTATAGACCGCTACACAAAAGAAAAACGGGGTGGACCGCGTCCGACCCCGCCCTTGATGCCCAGCCAAACGAAGCTGGAGTATCTCGCTAACTCAGACCCCAATCCGGATGAGCAACGTGTTGAAACATCACATCACCACCGATGACTAAATTCGGTCGGGATGAATGTCGATGGTGACTCTGGCCGACGTGACTTCGCTGCGGCCCGAGTAAACGAAGCTGGCCAGGCCGACTGCCTGCAACAGCAGCAGCGGCCACGGCGACCACATCAAATTGAACCCGGCCATCAGGTCCGGCGCCGCAACCGGCGATCGCGTT
>JACMKV010000142.1 GCA_014379915.1 Burkholderiales bacterium | reverse complement strand
TCCATGATGAAGCGCGGAATCAGCTTTTCGATCAGCGTCGTTTTGCCGCTGCCCGAATAGCCGGCGAGACCAAAAACTTTCATGGGATTATCTATGGCGTGGTTCGATCGATTCAGGCCGGTGCGCCGTCCGCGGTGCGCGGATTTCCAACGAGATGCAATCATCCTCGATGCGCCGTATCAACTGCTGCGTTCGATGATACCGACATGCCGATTTCATTGCCATCCTGCGCTACCCTTGCGACCAGCCATACTGTGAATTCCGCACCGCCTTGCTCGCCGCTCGCCACCGTGATAGTGCCGCCATAACGTTCGACCAGCGATCGGCTGATCGACAGCCCCAGTCCGGTACCGCGCTTTTTCGTTGTGAAGAATGGCGTGAATATCCGCGGTAGATCGTCGGGCCTGATACCGCGTCCGGTGTCTTTCACGCTGATCGCGGCGCCATGTTCGACGTCGCGCGTTTCCAGCGTCAGCTTGCCGCCTCCGTTCTGGCTGGGCATGGCATGGATCGCATTGACGATCAGGTTGATCAGCACTTGCTGCAACTCGCCGCGGTTGATCGCGATCTTGCGCGCAGCGCGATCTATGCGAATGACTTCGATATCGCCTTCGCGCAGCAGATGGCGAACCAGCACCAGGCAATCGCTCAACACGCCGCGGATTTCGATTGGCTCGACATAGCCGGCGTAATCGACCGGCCGCGCGAACTGCAGCAGCTTGGTCACGATCAGGCGTATGCGGTTGACCTGCTCATCGATCAGCCGCATTTCCTGCAGCACCGGGGAAGCGGCGGCGCCGAGCACTTCGCGCGCGACATCGAGATTGCCCTGGATCACGGCGACCGGATTGTTGATTTCGTGCGCGACACCGGCGGTCAACTGGCCGATGGCAGCGAGCTTTTCCGAGATGATCAGCTGCCCTTGCGTGTCGCGCAGATTCTGGTTGGCACGCCGCAGTTCAAGGGTGCGGTCGGCGACCTTGCGGTCCAGCTCGTCGGCCCAGCGGCGCAGTTCCGCGTTGCGCTGCTGTAAGGTATCGAGCAGCAAGTCGAAATGCGTCGCCAGGCGGCCGATTTCATCGCGGCTCTTCACCTTGCCGACACGGGCCGCGATACTGCCGCCCTGCACCGCGACGATGGTCTGGTTCATGCGTTCTAGCGGCTGAAAAATCGCTTTCGCCCACTTCATCGATAGCACCGCGCCGATCACGCTGATCGCGATAAACAGCAGCACGATCACCGCCAGCGCGATAGTTTTCGCGGCGCTGAAAGGCGCTTCGAGAAAGCCGACATAAAGCATGCCGATGCGCTGGCCCATGCTGTCCTCGATCGGTTTATAACCTGACACGTACCAGTCATTGACGACAAACGCGCGGTTCAGCCAGGTCTCACCGTTGCCGAGCACCGCATCGTGCACCTGCTGCGACACGCGCGTGCCGAGCGCGCGCTCGCCGGCGAACAGCCGCACATTCGTCGCTATCCGCACGTCATCGAGGAACAAGGTTGTCGTGCCCTGGCTGCCCAACGGCAGCGAGCCGTCGCGGTAGACGATGCCGTTGATCTTGTCGACGAATTCGAGATTGCGATTCAGCATCAGCCCGCCGTGCAGGATGCCGAGCAGGCGCTGCTCCTGATCGTAGATCGGCGCCGCGCAGTGGATGACCATGCCGCGCGATTCATCCTTGCGCGCGCTGGGCGCGGCGTTCGTCGTCGGCAAAATCGGCGTGGAAGCCCGCTCGCGCAGCTGTTCGCTGATCGCCGCCAACTGCTCCGGCGAAAAGACGTCGATCGCCGTTGCCGACTGACCGCCGGTCGCACCCTGGACAATGCGCCACCTCGCAAAGCCAGCCGGGCGCGTCTGTTCGTTGCTGGCCGCGATCAAATTTCCCTGTGCATCGAGGATGTTCAGAAAATCGAGCTTGTTCGCATCTTCCGCTGCGATTAGTAATTTTCGAAGCGCTTCGGGAATCCGTGCACGCATTGCGGTTGCGATGCGATTCGATGCGGCCAGGTTTTCGACATTGCTGCCGACGCCGGCGACGACGCGGTCGAAATATTCGTGCGCGATGATCAGGTCGCTGCTGATCTTGTAGCGCACCAGCCGGTCATACGATTCATTGCCCCAGATCAGCACGAGCGCCGCCAGGAGCGGCAGCACGATCAACAGCGGCGACAGCACCATCGACAGCAGCTTATAGCGGACCGAAGCGCGAAAATGCTCGGTCAGGCGATGTAAGAAGCGCATATGACCAGTGGCGTAAGCGTTAGCGCGGAGAGGGTGGATACGTTAGAGTCGCGGCCGTGCCGATAGTTGGCATCGAGTACGCGCTTTAACCGGTCTGCGCATTACGAGTCGAGGATACCGCCTCGGATCAACCGCTTTGCACCCCGTTGTGATGTAATCCTGACGCGACCAAATCGCAAGACGACGCACGAGACAGCTCCGCGGACCCGCAGCCTTGCAATCATTCCTCGCCCCACAGCGCACATTTCCGCTCCAGGGTTTTGCGCGACACGCCGAGACGACGCGCCGCCTCCGACTTGTTGCCGTCGACCGTCCGAAGCACGTGCAGGATGTGCTGCTTCTCGACTTCCTCAAGCATCAGAGCGCCGTCGGCGGGCGCTGTGTCTTTTCCGGCTCGATCAGCAGCGCGCTGCGCAGCCCGTGGCAGACTTTCCGTTGGAAAATAGCCCAGTATCAGCGATCGTTCGATAAGGTTGCGAAGTTCCCGCGCATTACCCGGCCACGCATAAGCCTGCAGGCTTTGCACGATGTCATACGTGAGCGGAATCGGCGGAATGCCCAAATGCGCGGATAACTGACGTAAGAAATGCTGCGCAAGTACCGGAATATCCTCGGTTCGTTCGCGCAGCGGAGGTATCGTAATGTTGATTACG
>JACMKV010000141.1 GCA_014379915.1 Burkholderiales bacterium | reverse complement strand
TTTTCCAGCCAGTCAAAAAAAGACGGATCGCGGATCAAACCGTACTTGATGACCTCGGCGAGACCGGCGGAAAGTTCGCGATCGGGCAAAGTCGCCAAGGTTGCCGTATCGGCCAGTACCAGTCGCGGCTGATAGAACGCGCCTATCATGTTTTTGCCGGCCGGATGGTTGATGCCGGTTTTGCCGCCGACCGAGGAATCGACCTGCGCGAGCAAGGTCGTCGGAATTTGGATAAAGGGAACGCCGCGCAAATACGTCGCAGCCGCGAAACCGGCCATGTCGCCAATCACGCCGCCGCCAAGTGCGATCAGCGTGGTCTTGCGTTCGCAACGCTGTGCGAGGAGCGCATCGAATATCAAAGTCAGCGTTTTCCAGTCCTTGAACGCTTCGCCGTCCGGCAAAACGATAGGGACTGCCCTTATATCATGCGAAGCCAAGGTCTTGGTCAGCGCAGCAAGGTAGAGCGGCGCGACTGTGGTATTCGTGACGATGGCGACGCGAGGTTGCGGCAGGCGGTTGATCAGCGCATCCGGCGTCTCTAGCAGGCCTTTTCCTATCTGGATCGGATAACTGCGCGCGCCCAGCGAAACAGTAAGAGTGTCCATCGAGTTCGCTTAGATAAAGTCGCGCATTAATTATGCGCCGGGTGTCGCTGACGTCAGCGGAGGCGCGGCCGAACAGCGGTGCCGCAAAGCGAGTTTGGATTCGAGCGCGCAAGCCAGGTTGCGTAGACTTTGGCGGCTTGAGTCTATGACGATATCGGCAATCTCGAGATAAAGCGGATCGCGCATGGCATGAAGCTCAGCCAGCTTCGCTTGCGGATCGGCGATTTGCAGGAGTGGACGGTTTTTGTCGTGGCGCGTTCGCTGCCACAGTTCGTGCACGGTCGCGCGCAAATAGACAATGCAGCCGGAGCGCTTCAGCAACGCCCGATTCTCCTCGCGCAACACGATACCGCCACCCGTCGCAACCACGATATTCTGCAGTTGGGCCAGCTCGCCGAGAACGGCAGTTTCCCGTGTGCGAAAACCGGCTTCGCCTTCGATCTCGAAGATCAGCGGAATCGTAGCACCCGTGCGTCGCACGACCTCGTGATCGGAATCGTAGAAAGCCTTGCCGAGACGCTTGGCCAGTACTCGGCCGACCGAGGTTTTGCCGGCCCCCATCATCCCAATCAGGAAAATGTTGGCGGGCACGATGTTGGCGGGTACATCGGGCAGGGGTTCAATCGGCGCATCACTCATCCACGGATTCTAAGGAGCAAAGCGACCACGAGGCAAGCACGCCGGACCGATGTCCGTAAAAGAAAGACGGCGGCACTGGGCCGCCGTCTTTTAACCGAACGCGAGCTTAGCGCACGCTGAGTGTTTCCTTGATGATTTTCGGCGTGATAAACACCAGCAACTCGCGGCGGTCATCAGTCTTCTGATTGTTCTTGAAGAAATAACCGAGCACCGGAATGTCGCCGAGCAAAGGCACTTTGTTGATCGTTTCGCGTTCGGTTTGCTCGTAGATGCCTCCGATCACAACCGTTCCGCCGTTTTCTACGAGCACCTGGGTCGTAATCTGCTTGGTATCAATCGCAGGCCCGGCGATTGTATCGGTGCCGCGGCTGTCCTTGTTGACATTCAGGTTCATGATGATGTTGTCATCGGGTGTGATCTGTGGCTTGACCTTCAAACCGAGCACAGCTTTTTTGAACGACACGCTGGTAGCACCGCTGCTGCTCGCCTGCAGGAACGGAATTTCCGTACCCTGTTCGATGGTCGCTTCCACCTGATCGGCCGTCACGACACGCGGGCTGGAAATAATCTTGCCCTTGCCGTCGGATTGCAGCGCCGAAACTTCGAGGTTCAGGAAGCGGCTGAGGCTGCTGCTGAACAGCACCAGGGAGAACACGCCCGGGAGGGCGCCGCCGATACCGGCCGCGGGCAGATTCACATTGGTGAAATCATTCAAAGTCGGCGCCGGACTGGCGATTTGTCCGCTATCGAACGCAGTGTCGTTCAAGCTGGCGCCCGGCAAAACATTCAGATTCCCTTCGTTCAAAGGATTAAGCTGATGCAGACCAAGGCGCGCGCCAAGATTTTTGCTGAACGTATCCGCGGCTTCGACGATACGCGCTTCGATCATGACCTGGCGAACCGGTATATCGATACGCTTGATGAGGCCGCGAACATCGTCAAGCCGGCTCGCGATATCCTGGACAAACAGCGTGTTGGTTCGCGGATCGATGACCGCGCTGCCGCGCTTCGACAGGATTTTCTGCTTGTCGTCGGTCAGGATCTTCTGGAACGCCTCGGCTTTCTGGTAATTCAACTGAAAGCTTTCGGTACGCGTCGGCTCCAGATCGGAAATCTGCTGCTTGGATTCGAGCTCGAGCTTTTCCTTGGTGGCAAGCTCGTCGCGCGGCGCGATCAGCACCACGTTGCCGTTCTTGCGCAAATCGAGACCCTTGCTCTGCAGGATAATGTCAAGCGCCTGATCCCACGGCACATCTTTCAGGCGCAGCGTCAGGTTGCCGCTGACGGTATCGCTGGTGATGATATTGAGCCCGGTAAAGTCGGCGATGACTTGCAGCACTGCACGCACTTCAACGTTCTGGAAATTCAGCGACAGCTTTTCGCCGCTGTAGCCAGGGCGACCGCCTTGCACGAGCTTGTTCGGATCTTCGACGACCGGTTTTACCTCAACTATGAAGCGGTTGTCGGTCTGGTAAGCCGAATGCTCCCACATGCCTTTGGGCTCGATCACGACCCGAGTATTGCCACCCTGCGTTGTGGCAGTCACGGTCTGCACCGGCGTAGCGAAATCGACAACATCGAGACGACGTTCGAGATTACTCGGCAGCGAGGTCCGGATGAAATCGATCACGATCGACTTGCCCTGCTTGCGTAGATCGATTCCGGTCGTATTGTCGGAAAGGTCGATAACGACGCGCCCTTCGCCGTCTTTGCCGCGCCGGAAATCGATGTCCCGCAAGCTATGCGGTTGGTCGCCATTCTGGGCTTCGGCAAAGCGCGAAGCACCGCCGCTTCCGGTCGAAGCGCCAGCCGCACTTCCGGCTTGCAAGGTTACCATCACGGTCTTGCCTTCAACCTGCGCTTCATAGGTCGATGCCTTCGACAAATTCATCACAAGCCGGGTACGGTCGCCGGCTTGAACCAGGTTGAGGCTGCGCAAGCTGCCTTCGCCGATTTCTTTCGAGTTTTTTCCGAGCCCGTTGGTGGTGTTCGCGAAATCGAATGCGATGCGCGGCGGATTGCTGATGGTAAAGCCCGCTGGCACGGCAGCCGGCGGCTCTTTCAGAGTGATTTTTACGAGCAGCTTGGAGCCGGGCAGGTCGGATACATCGATCGCCTGGATGCTGTTCGGCCCCGCGTCTTCCGGCTTGGGCGCAGCGAGCGCGAGGCTCGCCGATACAAACGCCGTCAGGCACGCGAGGCCGGCGATACATTTAAGCGTAATCAGTGACTTCATCATTTTTTCTGCTCCTGTTCGTCCTGCAATAGCAGGCTGCTTGCCCGTTCGGTCCAATCACCCGCGCCATCCTGCACGATCTCTTTCAAATTCACCGCAGCGTCGGAAATTTCTGCGACGATGCCAAAATCCTGTCCCATGTAATTACCGGTTTTTACTCTGTAAATCGTGTTGTCCGGGGTTCTGAGCAGCGCGTAGGTAATGCGGTCTCTATATAAGGTGCCAACCATTTTCAGGTTATCCAGCGGAAATGCTTCGAGAGGCTCCTTGCGCCGATTGAGATCGGGCTGCAAACCGCTGCTCTGGCCCTTGGCCAATTCGACTTTGCGCGGCTCGAACGGATTGGGCAGCTCGAACGCCGCGTAAGTGACCGGCTCATACGCGATCGCCTGGGGCAGCGGGTCGATATGTACTGGCAAACCGTTGCCCGAATCCTTGACGAACTGGCGCAGATCCTGATGCGATTCGCCGCCGCAGCCGATCACGAGCGCGCCTGCCAATGCCATGAGAAATTTAGTCCGCATCATTTTTTTGCCGCCTTGTCTTTAGCCGCCCTTTTCTGTTTGGATACTTCCTCTTCGTCCAAGTAACGGTAGGTTTTGGCGACGGCATCCATCGCCAGCAGCCCGTCCTTGCCGCCGCTAATGTTCATGTCGTTCAGCGTAACGATGCGTGACAGCTGCGCGATGTCGCTGGCGAATGCGCCGATGTCGTGATACGAGCCGGTCACCCGGATCGCGATCGGCAGTTCAGCGTAAAACTCGGAAACGCTCTCCTGCGTCGCCGGCCTGAACAATTCGAACTGCAAGCCGCGGCCAAGCCCGGCCTGATTGATGTCGGTCAAGAGCGCCTCCATTTCGGATTTGCTCGGGAGCTGTTTGAGCAGCGCGCCGAACGATCGCTCGATCTCGGCCAACTGCAGGCGATACGCATCGAGGTTGACCGCGAGCTTCTTGCGATCCATGAATTTGGTGCGCAACTCGGCTTCCTTGTACTCGGCCGTTTCCAGTTCAATCAACTGGTTTTGCCAGTCGAACCAGTAAGCCGCGCCGACAATTACGAGCAGTAAAACCAGCAGCGCGCCGAGCTTCGGCATGATCGGCCATGAGCCGACCGTCTTGAGGCTCAGCCCTTTGAAATCCTCGAATGTCATAGCGCTTTATCCTTGGTCCGCTGTGCCGCCAACTTCGGTGTTGGCGATTCTGCAGTCGGCGCCTCGCGAGTGGTCTTCAGGTTCAGGCTAAACTCGGACAGGCGCGTCGTACCTTGCTGCGCCGCCTTGATTTCGACTAGCGCCGGCAATTCGAGCCACGGCGATGAATCGAGGTTGCGCATCAGGGTCGAGACGCGAGCGTTCGATTGCGCGTAACCGCTCAGGCTAAGGCTGTTGCCGGCTTGCTTGATCCCTTTCAAATAGACGCCGTCAGGTAATTGACGCGCCATCTGATCGAGCACATGCACGGTTTCAGCACGATTGCCCTGCAGCGTTTCGACGACCGCTTTGCGGCCCAGCAGTGCCTGGGTCAATTCCTTGATCTTGCGAATTTCCTCGATCTGTTTATCGAGCGTGGCAATCTCCGTTTCGAGGTAGCTATTGCGGCTCATCTGATTTTCGACGCGGCTACTGTTGATGCCGTGCACCGCGAACCAGATCGCAACGCCGAGAAACGCGGTGGCGCCGGCGAAAACGTAGAATTCGCGCTGCTTGGCAGCGCGCTTCATTTCGCGATGCGGCAGCAGATTGATGCGTATCATGAGTCGAACCTCCTCATGGCCAGACCGCAGGCGACTACCAGAGAAGGTGCATCGCTGGCCAGATGGCGTGGCCTGATCTTCGACGACAAAGCCATGTTGGCGAATGGATTGGCGATTCCGGTCGTGATTTGCGTGTGTTCAGCGACCAGCACATCGAGCCCGGGAATCGCCGCGCAGCCACCGGCCAGGAAAAGATGATGGACTTGGGTGAACTGCGTCGAGGTGAAGAAGAATTGCAGTGCCCGCGCAACTTCGGTCGCAACACTTTCCATGAACGGGCGCAGTACGTCGGACTCGTAATTTCGCGGCAGGCCGCCGTTGCGCTTCGCCACTTCGGCCTCATCCGCCGACAATCCAAAATGCTGGCGGATGTCGTGCGTCAGCGCGTTGCCGCCGAACGGCTGTTCGCGCAGGTAAACCGACTGGCGGTTACGGATAACATTGATCGTGGTCATGGCAGCGCCAATATCGACGACCGCGATCAGTTGATCTTTACCCTGATTCGGAAGATGAACATCGATCAATTCGAACGCGGTCTGGGTAGCGAACTGCTCGACGTCCACTACCACCGCTTTCAGTCCGGCACCCTCGACCGCGGCAATGCGGTCCTCGACTTTTTCCCTGCGCGAGGCCGCGATCAGCACTTCGACGTCTTCATTACTGCCGGCCAGCGGCCCGAGCACCTGAAAATCCAGGTTGACCTCATCAAGCGGGAACGGGATGTGTTGATTGGCCTCGGTCTCGACCTGCATTTCCAGCTCGTCCTCGCGCAACCCGGCGGTAACGATGATCTTTTTCGTGATCACAGCGGTCGAAGGCAGGGCGAGCGCAAGATTTTTTACGCGAGCGCCCATGCGCTTCCAACCGCGCTTGAGCGCTTCGGTAACGGCCTCAAGATTGGCAAGATTGCCGTCTACCACGGCGTCGGCAGGCAGGGGCTCGATCACATAGCGCTCGATCCGATAGAGCTTACCGACGCTGGTTAATTCGACCATCTTCACAGACGACGAACTGATATCGGCGCCCAGCAGAACTTCCGACTGGCTCGACAGCAAGTTATCTAGTAACGCAAATCTGAATTTAAATTTCTCTTTTATCATAATGTGTTATGCGTTTACTTCACATATTTCACATTAAAGTATATTCACAAGATTAGGTAAAGTAAAGCTTTTGTGTATACTTCAATTTGTGGTTGCGATCCAACTCCATCGCTTCGCGCAAGCTTTATGCCATTGGTGTTTTAGCGTCAGTAGGGGAATTGTCTTGGGGGAGCCGTCGGCAAACCCAACGATGCCGCGAATCCGCTCAGCAGGATGCGGCAGTTTGTGACGGACTAAGGCAGCGATCATCGGCAAATGCGAGCGCGCCGTGAAATGAAACATGCCCAGCCTTTAATGCAGCGAGCCCTTTACAATCACGGCGGCAACGGTGCGTATAATTAATTCGAGTCGGCCGCCGCACTCAGGCTGTCATAGGAATTAGCAATGTCGCGTTGGTTAACTTATCCATTATTCTTCCTGCTCGGATTCGGTTTGCTGGGCGGCATCCTGCTTGGCTTTGCAGCCCTCATCGCTTATGCAAGTCTGCCTTCGCTCGAGGCGCTGACCGATTACCAGCCCAAAGTTCCACTGCGGATTTACGACGCATCCAGCGAGTTGATCGGCGAGTTTGGCGAAGAACGACGCGCGCTCGTGCAGATCAAGGACGTGCCGCTTGCGATGCGGCAAGCGATTATCGCCGCTGAGGATGAGCGTTTTTACGAGCACAGCGGCGTCGATTACCTCGGTGTGCTGCGCGCGACCTATGCCAACTTCATGTCGTCGACAGCCCGCCAGGGCGCCAGCACGATTACCATGCAGGTCGCCCGCAACTTTTTCCTGACGACGGAAAAAACCATGACGCGGAAGTTCAACGAGGCGCTGCTGGCATTCAAGATCGAACACAGTCTGAGCAAGGACGAAATCCTGCAGCTCTATATCAACCAGATTTATCTCGGCCAACGCTCGTATGGCTTTGCCGCGGCAGCACAGGTCTACTACGGCAAGAACCTCGATCAACTCAATTTGGCGGAGATCGCGACGCTTGCGGGTTTGCCGAAAGCGCCTTCGCGCTACAACCCGGTGGTCAACCCGCAACGTGCAAAGCTGCGCCAGCAATACGTGCTGCGCCGTATGCGTGAACTGAATTTCATCACCGATGCGCAGCTGCAGGACGCGGAAAAGCTAGTGGCAAGAGCGAAAGACGAGAAAGAGGAAGAGCGCCAGCGATTTTCGGTCAATGCGCAATATTTCGCCGAGTTGGTACGCCAGGCAATGGTAGAGCGCTATGGCGACGAGGCTTACACCAAGGGTTTCAAGGTTTATACCACGCTCGACCCGGACCACCAGAAAGCCGCCTACGCCGCGCTGCATAAAGGGGTCATGGATTACGACCGCAGGCACGGCTACCGCGGACCGGAAGCCTTCGTTGAATTGCCGGCGCGCCCGACCGAGGAGGCGATCGAAGATGCATTGGCGGATTACGTCGAGATTGGCGGCTTGCATCCGGCCGTCGTCCTGGCCGCCAGCCCAAAAACAGTCAAGGCGTATTCGAAAGGCGGCGAGACCATAGAGATCGGCGGCGAAGGCCTCAAGTTCTCGCAAAAAATGCTGGGCGACAAGGCGAAGGCCAATCAGCGGCTCCGTCGCGGGTCGGTGATACGCGTTCAGCCGGCGGATAAACAGCCGGACAAAGAAACTGCCAGGAAAGACGCCGGGAAGCAATGGCAGATCAGCCAATTACCGGCAGTGGAAGCGGCGTTGGTATCGATGGATCCAAAAAACGGCGCGATCCAGGCGCTGATCGGCGGTTTCGACTTCGATCGCAACAAGTTCAACCACGTGACCCAGGCATTTCGCCAGCCCGGTTCGAGCTTCAAGCCGTTTATTTATTCGGCTGCGCTCGAGAAAGGCTTCACGCCAGCGACCGTCATCAACGATGCGCCGCTCGTGATCGATGCCGCACAAACCGGCTCCGAACGCTGGGAGCCAAAGAATTTCGATAACGCCTACGCCGGCCCGATCCGTTTGCGCACCGCGCTGGCCAAGTCAAAAAACCTCGTATCGATCCGCATCTTGCAGGCAATCGGGCCGCAGTACGCACAGGATTACATTACGCGTTTTGGTTTCGATCCGAAGCTCCATCCGGCATATCTTACGATGGCGCTGGGCGCGGGCATGGCTAGCCCGCTGCAACTGGCGACGGGTTACTCGGTCTTTGCAAATGGCGGCTACCGCGTTCAGCCTTATTTCATTCAGCGCATCACGGACGCCAATGGCACGCTGATTGCCGAATCGAACCCGCCGGTAGCTGGCGAAGGCGCGGAACGCGTGATCGATCCGCGCAACGCGTTTATCGTGACCAGTCTTATGCGCGATGTGGTCAGGCAGGGGACGGGTATCCGGGCGATGCAACTTGGGCGAACCGATCTTGCAGGCAAAACTGGCACGACAAACGATCAGGTGGATGCGTGGTTTGCAGGTTTTCAGCCGAGCCTGGTAGCGATTGCCTGGATCGGTTTCGATACGCCACGCTCGCTAGGCCAGAACGAAACCGGCTCACAGGCGGCCTTGCCGATCTGGATGAACTACATGGGCAAGGTGCTGAAAAACGTCCCCCAGGAAACGCCCCTGATTCCGGAGGGCGTCGACGACGTCATCATCAATCCGGATACAGGTTTGCAGGATCCGACCCTCGCCACCGGCGGTGTGACCGAATATTTCTATCACGAAAACTTGCCGGCAATACAGGAACCGCCGCCGATCGAAATTCTGTCTGGTCCCAGTCCGTTTCGGCCGCGCGAGGACATACGCGATCAGCTGTTCTAGCCGTTTTTAGGGCGGGGTTGTGCCGCACTCCCGGGTTATGCTGCCTGCCGGCCTTTTTTGCCTGCTAAACAATGCCGAAGAATCTACAAGCGCTACACCTGCGCAAACACCTGGCACATCTTGCCGCGCGATTGATGGCTGAAGACGGCATTGATGATTTCGCGCAGGCCAAACGCAAGGCGGCGCGCCAAGCTGGCCTGTCCGAAACGCGCGATCTACCGACCAACGCCGAAATCGAGGTCGCGCTGCGTATTTATCGCGAACTTTTCCAGGCCGACTCCCATGGCGCGCGGCTAATTCTGCTCAGGCAGAAAGCCGCGAGCGCCCTGCGCCAATTCACCCCGTTCAATCCCTTCCTGACCGGCCCGGTGCTAAGTGGTCGCGCCGGCCCATATTCGCCGATTTGCCTGCAGCTCTTCGCCGACAACCCGAAGAGCGTCGAAATTTTTCTGCTTGATCGCGAACTTGCTTATCAGAGCGCCGAAAGCCGGCTGCGTGTTGGCGATGAACAACGACTCGTACCGGTATTTGTACTCGATCTCGACGGCACTGAACTGCGCCTGTCGATCCTGTCGGTCGATGATCAGCGGCAAACGCTGCGCAGGACGCCGACCGGCGAGCCCATGCAGCGGGCAGGGCTGGAAGCGCTGGAAGCGCTGCTCGCTGAAGACGGCGACAAGAGCGCTGCCTGACAGGCTGTGAGGGCGGGACGAGGCGGATCGCCACAGCCTGGGTGACCCACACCGTTAGCAGTTTTGATCGCCTCATCCGGGATGCGTCACACCCGAACCGTGCCTGGGCACAGCCCGAATCACTCGCAAGGATGGGAGACTACCATGACCCTCACACATAGCACTGCGGTTGGTATCGATGTTTGCAAGGCGCATTTGGATGTGTTTCACAGCGCCTCACAAAAGTGTACCGCTTCGACAACGACGCCGAAGGCATCGCCCAATGGATGATCTGTTAGGCGTCAGCGTTTTTCAACCACTGCGCGGCCTCGAGCGCGTAGTAGGTCAGAATCGCATCCGCACCGGCGCGTTTGAACGACACCAGCGTTTCGAGCACGCAGCTGCGCTCGTCGAGCCAGCCGTTTTGCGCCGCCGCTTTCAGCATCGCGTATTCAGCGCTGACCTGGTAAACGAAGGTCGGCGCCTCGAACGCGTCTTTCACGCGGCGGACGATGTCGAGATACGGCAAGCCAGGCTTGATCATGACGATATCAGCGCCCTCCTGGAGATCAAGGGCGACTTCGCGCAGCGCTTCATCGCCGTTGGCCGGGTCCATTTGATATGTGTATTTATTGCCGCTGCCCAGGCTTTGCGCCGAGCCGACGGCATCACGGAACGGCGCATAGAAAGCCGATGCGTATTTCGCCGAATAGGCGAGGATGCGCGTATGAATCGCGCCATCCTTGTCGAGTGCGGCGCGAATAGCCGCAACCCGGCCGTCCATCATGTCCGACGGCGCAACGATATCCGCGCCGACAGCGGCGTGCATCTGTGCCTGCCGCGCAAGCACCTCCAGCGTTTCGTCGTTCAGCACATAGCCGCCGGCATCGATTAAGCCATCCTGGCCGTGGCTGGTGTAGGGGTCGAGTGCGATGTCCGTTATCACCCCAAGTTCGGGAAAGCGCTGCTTCAAGGCTGCCACGATCCGCGGCACCAAGCCGTCTGGGTTGTGTGCCTCGGCCGCATCCAGGCTTTTAAGCTTTTGATCGATGACGGGAAAAATCGCAATGGCAGGGATGCCCAGCAGCAGGCAGCGCTCGGCCTGTTGCAATAAAGCGGTCAGCGGCTGACGGAAGATGCCCGGCATTGACGCGATTGGTTCCGATTGCCCGCTGCCGTCCCGCACGAACACTGGATAGATCAAGTCGGCTGCGGTCAAATGATGCTCGCGAATCAGCCGCCGCGAAAACTCGTCGCGACGCATTCGCCGCATTCTCAGGGCCGGAAAGCCCGCTGCCATAGTCATGATTCTTAAAATTCTAAATCCATAAAAAAATTTGTGAACTTATCAAAAACGAGGCCGTCAGATTACACGGACGATGTTTAGTCGTCTCCCGCTTCTCCTCCCTGAGCGGGTGCCTTAATCTTTATTAAGGCGTTTTGCCCCCGGTTTACTCCCCTTTAACCGGGGGTTTTTGTTTTCCGAAACTGCAGGCGGCCCTGGTGCCGCCTGCAGTTCTTTTATTCCCAGCCACCCCATCGCCACCTGCTCGACAACCTCAACACCCGTCTTGGCCAAGCTCGAAAAAAGCTGCGCCGTGCAATTTTGGTAAGTGCTTGCTAGCGAGTGTTGCACGGAACGCAGCGTGTTTTGCGCCTGATTCCGGCTCAGCTTATCGGCCTTCGTCAACAGCACGTGCACCGGTTTGCCGGTTGGGACGAACCAGGCAAGCATCTGCTGATCGAGCAGCGTCATCGGATGGCGGGCGTCCATTATCAGCACCAAGCCATTCAGACAGGCGCGAGTTTGCAGATAAGTTCCGAGCAGGTGTGCCCAGTGAGAGCGCATTTCGGCCGGCACTTTGGCGTAACCGTATCCTGGCAAATCAACAAGATAGCGATCCTCGCCAAGGCTAAAGTAGTTGATATGCTGGGTTCGCCCCGGCGTTTTGCTGACGAAGGCCAGGCGATTATGATCGGCCAGTGTGTTTATGGCGCTCGATTTTCCCGCGTTTGACCGGCCGGCGAACGCGATTTCAACCCCGGCGTGCCGCGGCAGACTCGCTAGATCGTTAACCGTCGTAAAAAATGTGGCTTGTCTGAATACGGACATGCGCAACTGGTTTGACCTGTTTAACTGGTGTGATGGGTAGCGCTTGGTTAGAATAGCGCGTTTCTTATTGATTATACGACGCTAAACTCCATGGCAATCATACAAATCAGGCGCCAGACCGCGAACACGATGGCTTTCGGCCTGGCCTTTGTCGCCACCTGTGTCGTTCACGCGCAGGACGTTCCGAAAGGGAAAGCTGCGGAACCAGTTGAAGCGGTGCAGGCCGCTGCCCAAGTCTGCGCGACGTGCCATGGCGCCGATGGCAACAGCGTCACGCCAATCTATCCTGGCCTGGCTGGCCAACATCGCGCTTATATCCTGAAACAGCTGCAGGAATTCAAGTCCGGCGAGCGAAAAAACCCGATCATGAGCCCAATTGCAGCCGCCCTTTCGCCCAAAGAAATGAAAAGCTGGACGGATTTTTTCAGCAAGCAAAAGCCTAAGCCGCAGGCAGCAAACAACAAAGCGCTGGTTGCGGCAGGCCAGAAGCTGTATCGCGGCGGCAATTCCGCGAGTGGAATTCCGGCTTGCGCGGCTTGCCATTCACCGAATGGCGCCGGCATCCCAGCTCAATATCCGCGGCTTGCGGGTCAACATGCGGAATACACTGCGGCGCAATTGCGCGCATTCCGCTCGGAAGAACGCGCCAACGATGCAAATCGCGTGATGCGAACGATCGCCGCGAAAATGACCGACCAGGAAATGAAGGCAGCAGCCGAATATATCCAGGGCCTCCGATAGCCATAGGTAGGGCCACGTGTCGAGCTGGCGGAATGTCTCGCCTCGCAGTATCTCCAGACTCAGCTGCCAGCTATCCGCGCTGCGGCTTGAATGCGATCGCCTTGGCGTGCCGGAGAATCCGCATGATCGTCAGCGCTTTCTATCCAAGTCAGCGTCCGAGTGGGCGCGGATGAATTTGGTGACGTCGTCGAGCACCGGCGCCCAGTCGCGGAAAGGCGCAGCGTGGCCTGCGCCGCCGATGCGGATGTGGCTAACGTCGTCGTAAACAATATGCGTAAGCTCGCCGCCCTGCTCGCGCACTCGCGCCTCCAACCGGCTGCTGTTGCGCTGCCACCGTATCGTCGGACGAGCCGTGCAACAGTAGCATGGGCGGTTCGTTACTCGATACGAAATTGAGCGGTTGGATCCTTCCAGCCCCTGCGGCGCTCCAAAAACCACTTTGCGTATTGCTCGATAGCGGCAGGAAATCATACGGCCCGGCCAGGCCAATGAACCGTTCAAGGCTGCGACATCAATGCCGACATTTTGCAGATAGCGATCGTCGATTGCGAGCATCGCCGCGTTGTAGGCGCCCAGATGAATACCCCATCAAAAAAATCTTTTTCCGGGTCACCGCTATACTGGCGATATTGTCCTTGACCCATTTTACGGCGTGCGCCGAATCTTCGAGGAATCTGGAATTGACCTCCGGACACGGGCGGTAATCGGGAATACCGTGACAAAGCGGCGCGAAGCTAGCGCCTCAGCAACCAAATCGCCGCACGCACCGCGTTCCGAGGCGCCACCATAAAAGAAAACCCGACCGGCGCGCCGGCCAGCGGTTTGGCAGGCGTACACATCGAGCTGATTGCGCATCGCATCGCCGTAATTGATATCGGCCGCTTTCCTGTAGCTATGGTCGCTGATGGCGAGATTCAGCAGCGAAATCGGCGAGCAGGCAGCAGTTGTGAAAATCAAAGGCAACAGCAGCGCCAGCGTCCGGTTTCTGATTGAAAAACTGCATCATGAAGATCGGTACAGGACTAGTGCAAGTCGTTCGGGTGCGGCTGCGAGCGGTAAAAGTGCGAAAGTGAAGTTTACAGACGAATCGCGATAGTGCGCAGGCGGAAAGCGCAGTCAAACCAGAAAAATGCTCGCCAGACCGAGGAATATGAAGAAACCCATGCTGTCGGTCGTTGCCGTCAGCAGGACGCTGGATCCGATCGCCGGGTCGCGCCCCAACTTGTACATAG
>JACMKV010000140.1 GCA_014379915.1 Burkholderiales bacterium | reverse complement strand
ATAGCCGCACGAGCGCGCACCATATGCGCTGCATCGACGTCGTCACCGGCGAGCTTTAGCGCGTAATAGGCTTTGACCGAGCAGCTCATGTCGAATGCCGCACCCGGATACAGCGACCAACCATCGTGAACTGCGGATTGGCGCTCGCGCAGATAAACAGAGATCTTGCGCTCGAGCGCGCCGTCGATCTCGTCCATGAAATGCATCATCAGGATGTACTCGGCCGGTATCGTGCAATCGGCTTCGAGTTCGAAGCACCAGTGGCCATCGGGCTTTTGCAGCCCGAGCAGGGCGCTGCGAGCCTCGTCTACGGCGTGCTTCAGTTCAGCGATCGATGATGATGGGGCGCCGCCGCATCTGGTCGAATGCGCGGGCCGGCACTCGACCGACGCCGGCTCTTGCGGAAGAGCTTCGCCCGACTGCGGCAGCAGCGATTCAGTGAACCTGTCCCACATCGGATTTGTTGATGATGGTGGTTGTCGGTGCAAATACGTTCGATCGGCTTGCGGCTGCTTTCGGCAGGCCGCTGGCGGCCAGATTGAACATCAGGCGCGCGACCGCATCGCTGTTGTTCGTCAGATGCGTTGCGGCGATGGTCGCTTTGACCGAACGCCGCGAAATCTTGACTTGCCTGCCCGAAGTAAAATCGCGATGGCGATTGATTTTACGCAGCGTCAAAACCGCCATGCCGAGCGCCCAGAAGCAGAACCTGCGTATGCCTTTTTCGCGGCGCGGAATCATCAGCGTGTAAGTCAACGCATTTTCGAGGTGCGCGTGCGCGATCGCTATAAGCTCACCGAGGCCTTTGCCGAACTTCGTGTCGTGTTGGCCCGGGTTAAGGTTGCGCAACTCGAAGCCATGCCTGCGGAACATGTCCTGCGGCAGCCAGCATGCGCCGCGACCGCGGTCTTCCCAGATGTCTTTCAGAATATTCGTCATCTGTAAGCCCTGCCCAAACGATATCGCAAGCATGAGCATGACCTCGCGCCTGGCTTTGATTTCGTCGGAATAATCGCAGTAAAGCTCGGTCAGCATTTCACCGACCACGCCGGCAACGTAATAACAATAGCTGTCGAGTTGGGCAAGATCGGCCAGGCCGTCGGCCGTCTTGTTTGCCTGAAACAGCGCCATGCCGTTCGCCATTACGGTCACGCAACGCAGTAACGCTGCGTGTTGTGCAGGGGTCATAGCGTGCGTGATGCGCAGCACTCGCGCCGAGTTCGCAACGAGTTCGCGTTCGGCGGCCAGCGTTTGCTCCGACAGCAGACCGGCCAGCCCGGCAGCGAATGGTTCGGCAGACGCGCGGCCGGCGACGACGTCGATGAACTGCTGCGCGAACTGGCGCTTCTGCGCAGCCGTCAGCGCGACTTCGTCCTCTATGGTATCGGCAATGCGGCACAGCAGATAAGCGTTGACGACCACCGGCCGCAAGGCATCCGGCAATTGCGGTATGGTCAGCGCAAACGTGCGCGAGACGCCTTGCAGAATCTCGTTCTGATACTGCTCGTCAGCGGACAGTGTCTCAGGCATTGCCGCCTGCCTGGCCGTCATCGCGATAATTTCCGCGGGAGCGCCGCTATGATCGCCGCTGCCGAATAATCCCGGCCGCGGTCGGCGCTCTCGCCAGTTTTGCCGCGGCCGTAGATTCGACCTTTCCAGCGCGAGCGTTCGCCGCGGTGATAGCACAAAGCCGATGTCCAGGTCATGGCCAGAAACAGCGTCGCAAGCGCTGGTTATCGGAGTCAGCCGGATTGGAGTCCGCGCGATGCGCTTCGCTATCCAACCATTCGCGCGTACGCCACGGCCGAAACGGCAAGCACAACAGGCCAAGCCAAACGGCCATTGTAAATGCCGCCCACAGCATTACCGGCTGCTGTCCTGTTCCGCGATTTTTCCCATCGGATAAAACTTGATCGGCCGCCCGGCGTGCGACTCTTCCGGATAGAGGACGGGAAGCTCGGGCGCGAACGGGCCTTTGGTTCGCGGGCCTTGCAAAAATACCTGCAACGCGCGAAGCGGGCGCGCAAAGGTATCGTCGATCGCTGACGGCTCGTACCCGCAATGCACCATGCAATCCGCGCATTTCGGATTGCGGCCGTTGCCATATTTTTCCCAGGCGGTATCGTCGATCAGTTCCTTGAAGGTTTTTGCGTAGCCTTCATCGACGAGCAGGTAGCATGGCTTCTGCCAGCCGAAGACATTGCGCGTCGGGTTGCCCCACGGCGTGCATTGGTAAGTCTGGTTGCCAGCCAGGAAATCGAGGAACAGGCTCGATTGATTGAAGCGCCATTTGCGTTCGGCCTTGCGGGTTTGTCCGCGCTTGAAGATTTCGCGGAACAGGCGCTTGCTTGCGGAACGGCGCAGGAAGACATCCTGCTGCGGCGCGTGCTGATAACTGTAGCCGGGCGAGATAGTCACGCCTTCAACCCCGATTTCGTTGGCGAAATCCATGAATTCGGCGACTTCGTCGGGCGACTCGTTCTGGAACAGCGTGCAGTTAAACGTCACGCGGAAGCCAGCTTCAAGCGCAAGCTTGGCGGCTTCGACGGCCTTGTCGAATACGCCATCGCGGCAGACCGAAGCGTCATGCCGCACCTTGAGGCCGTCGAGGTGGATCGAGATCGTCAGATACGGCGACGGCTTGAATTCATGCAACCGTTTTTTCAGCAGCAGCGCATTGGTGCATAGATAGACAAATTTCTTGCGCGCGATAATGCCTTCGACGATTCCAACGATGTCTTTGTGGATCAAGGGCTCGCCGCCCGGGATCGAGACGATAGGCGCGTTGCATTCATCGACCGCTTCCAGGCATTCCTCGACGCTCAGGCGGCGATTCAAAATCTCGTCCGGATAATCGATCTTGCCGCAGCCGACGCAGGCCAGATTGCAGCGGAACAAGGGTTCCAGCATTAGCACAACGGGATAACGGCGCACTCCCCGGAGTTTTTGGCCGATGATGAAGCGGGCGACGCGATATTTTTGTATGAGGGGGATTCCCATTCTTT
>JACMKV010000139.1 GCA_014379915.1 Burkholderiales bacterium | reverse complement strand
TCGACCCTGGCGCTGATGCTGGCGCTGTTCATCAATGCCGCCATCCTGATCGTGGCGGCAGCCACCTTTTATCGCAGCGGCAATCACGAGGTCGCGGAGATCGGCGAGGCTTATCAGTTGCTGTCGCCGCTCTTGGGCGTAGCCGGCGCCAGCACGCTGTTCGCGATCGCCTTGCTCGCATCCGGTCAAAGCTCGACGCTGACCGGAACCCTCGCCGGCCAGATCGTGATGGAGGGATTCCTCAACATTCGTCTGCGGCCATGGCTGCGGCGGCTGATCACGCGCCTGATCGCGATTGTGCCGGCAGTGATCGTGACCGCGCTCTATGGCGAATCGGGAACCGCGAAACTGCTGATCCTGAGCCAGGTCATTCTCAGCATGCAATTGAGCTTCGCGGTTTTTCCGCTGGTGATGTTCACCAGCGACCGGCGCAAGATGGGCGAATTCGTCAATCCGCCCTGGCGCACTGCGTTGGCGTGGAGTGTCGCCGTGTTGATCGCGGTACTTAATATCTGGCTGCTGTTCCAGGTTTTTCGCGGCTGGCTGGTTTAGTGCGGGCCTCGGAGCCTCCTTTTCAAGGAGGGCCGACGCGCAGCGCGGAGGTGGTTGGGTTTTCGCGTCATATCACCAGCCCGCCTCTTTTTCCGGTGCCGCTGAAATTTTGTGGATGCTCAAATCGGAGCCGTTGAATTCCTGCTCCGGATCGAGCCGGATCCCTACTACGGCTTTCAGCAGACCATAAACGATGGCGCCGCCGACCACTGCGATAACGATGCCGAGGCCGGTGCCGAGCAATTGAGACAGCAAAGAGACGCCGCCGATCCCGCCCAGCGCCTGCAGTCCGAAAATTCCCGCCGCGATGCCGCCCCACGCGCCGCATAAACCGTGCAGCGGCCAGACGCCGAGCACGTCGTCGATCTTCCAGCGGTTCTGCGTCAGCGTGAACATGCCGACAAACAACGCGCCGGCAACGGCGCCGGTCGCAAGTGCGCCGAGCGGATGCATGAGGTCGGACCCGGCGCACACGGCAACCAGTCCAGCCAGCGGCCCGTTATGCACGAAGCCTGGATCGTTGCGGCCGACGACGAGCGCGGCGAGTGTGCCCCCCGACATCGCCATTAGCGAATTCAGCGCGACCAGTCCGCTGATCTTGTCGATGGTCTGCGCCGACATCACGTTGAATCCGAACCAGCCCACCGACAAAATCCACGCGCCGAGAGCCAGAAACGGAATCGATGACGGCGGATGTGCGCTGATCGCTCCGCTCGCCTGATAGCGCCCGCGCCGCGCGCCGAGCAGTGCGACCGCGGCCAGCGCAATCCAGCCGCCGACCGCATGGACGACGACCGAACCGGCGAAATCATGGAATTTGGCGCCGAAGCGCGTCTCCAGCCACACTTGTATGCCAAATGCATCGTTCCACGCGATGCTCTCGAAAAACGGATAGACGAGGCCGACGATCAGAAACGACGCCGCCAGCTGCGGATAGAATCTCGCGCGCTCGGCTATGCCGCCCGAAACGATGGCAGGGATGGCTGCCGCGAACGTCAGCAGGAAGAAGAATTTGACCAGATCGTAGCCGCTTCTCTGCGTCAGCGTCGGGGCATTGGCCAAGAAGCTGACGCCATAGGCGATCAGATAACCGATGAAGAAATACGCGATCGTCGATACCGCGAAATCGGCCAATATCTTGACCAGCGCATTGACCTGATTCTTTTTGCGCACCGTGCCGAGTTCGAGAAACGCGAAGCCGGCGTGCATCGCAAGCACCATGATTGCGCCGAGCAGAATGAATAAAACGTCATTGCTGGTTTTCAGGTTTTCCATGACTCCCCTCCGAGAACACTGCGTGTGATGAGCATCGGCCATTGACTGCCGCCCGCTATCGTCATCCTGTCGGTCGGGCTATTCTTGCGCCGTGTCCTGTATATCACGATCGCCGTCATTGGCCTGATCAGCGGCTGCCGGGTTTGAACGAGCATTAGTTCCGTGAATTCATGCGCCGCCCGGCTCTGATTATAGCCACGCTTGCGAAGCCCCGCCGCAGCGCTCGATAGATGCCAGCATCTAAAGCTAGAGCAAACTATTAACAACGGGAAAAGCTATGAAAAATTCTCTGCGAGCGGGCCTCACTTCTGAATTCCAATTTACCATTCCGCCGACCAAAACCGTGCCGCATCTGTACCCGGAATCCGAGCTGTTTCAGCAGATGCCGGAAGTGCTCGCGACCGGCTTCATGGTCGGGTTGATCGAATGGGCGTGCGCGGAAGCGATCAAACCACATCTCGACTGGCCGCGTGAGCAGACGCTCGGCACCGATGTGAAGTTTTCCCATCTGGCGCCGACGCCGCCGGGCTTCACAGTGAAAGTGAACGTGACGCTGATCGGCGTCGAAGGGCGCAAGCTGACGTTTGCCGTAACCGCTCATGACGGCATCGATCGGATTTCGTCCGGCCTGCACGAGCGGTTCATCATAGACGCGGCCAAATTCAATGCGAAAGTCGCGGCGAAACGTTCCCAACTTGCGAATGCCGGCCAAAAATGAGCGTCTCCATCCGATGATGGCGGGGCAGGTTCTCGACGGGTAACGCAGCAACGTTGCTGCTACCGCCCCGTTCGATGGTGGTGCCTCAGTTTCAAATCTGTGTTCACGAAAAAGCAGAAGCCTGCCACAGAGATCACAGAGAAAAGGTCAAAAGCGAACGCTTTGCTTTGATCTTCTCGGTGAGCTCTGTGTCCTCTATGGCTTGATAGATTCAGAGCGCGTTTCCCCGATTGAAGCATTCGAGGGTAGGCTCCGAGCTTGTCTCGGGGGTGAACAGGGCGCTCACGGTTCGACGAGCGCACCACGAACGGCCTAACGGACGCGCTACTCGCTCGATCCTTCGGTTTCGCCCTTCGGGGGGCTTGACTATACTAGGAACCCTCTCGCAAGCGTCGCGTCGTTCGCGTGGGGCTTCGGCGCGAAGGCAGGGCCATAGCTCCGATTCGGACCTCCTCACTCAATGAAAAGGGTATTCGCCTATCTGCTGAAAACCGCTGGATTCGCCGTGATTTATTTCCTCGCGGCGAAACTCGGCTTCCTGCTGTTCGCCGCCGATAGCGCGGCGGCCACGGTTTCGCCGGCGTCGGGCATCGCGCTCGCGGTTCTGCTGCTCGGCGGCATACGGTATTTCCCGGGCATCGCGATCGGCGCCGCGTTGGCGAATTTCAGCGAAGGCCTGCCGCTGCTGGCGACGCTCGGCATCGCCCTCGGCGACACGCTGGCGTCGATGCTCGCGACCTGGCTTCTGCACCGCGAGGGCTTTTCGGTATCGTTCGAACGCCTCGAAGACGCGCTGCGCCTTCTGGTCATCGGCGCTGTCGCCAGCCAATTGCTCGGCGCCGCCGTCGGTACCGCCAGCCTCGCCCTGGGCGGTGTGCTGCCGGCGGGATTCATGCTGGTCTGGATCGTCTGGTGGATGGGCGCGGCGCTCGGCGTCGCGCTGATCACGCCGGTGTTGCTGAGCTGGGTCGCGC
>JACMKV010000138.1 GCA_014379915.1 Burkholderiales bacterium | reverse complement strand
CCAGCGAGAAAAAAGGAGTAAGACTGCCGAGCGAAGAAGGCGAGAGAAGCGATCTTTCCTCGCCAAAAATGCGCTGATATGTAACTTTTACACGGCGCGGGGATTTCCGCGCGCGCGGGGTTTAGTGCAACCCCCCTGCGTTGTATCCAGATCTACTAGGGCGTGTTAGCACTAATGAATGAGATTGCGGTATCCTTCGGTTATGGAAATCACCGAAGCTCAATATCAGCATATCGAGCAATGTTTGCCGCGGCAACGCGGCAACGTCAGCTTACCGAACCTGCGGGTGCTGAATGCGATTCTGTATGTGGCCGAGCACGGCTGCAAATGGCGCGGGTTGCCGCAGCGGTTTGGCAACTGGCACACCATTTATACGCGGATGAATCGTTGGTCCAAGAGCGGCGTGCTCGATGCGGTGTTCGAACAGTTGCAGCAGGCCCAGATCGTACGCATCAAGATCGAGGCGGTGGCCCTGGACAGCACCATCGTCAAAGTCCATCCGGATGGCACCGGGGCGCTAAAAAAAACGGGCCGCAAGCCATCGGCCGATCCCGCGGGGGATGGACCACCAAGATTCATCTGGTTGCCGCGGATGCTCGAACGGCCATAACGTTCGCGCTGTCTCCCGGCCAGGCGCACGATGCGCCGACGGGTCGCCAGCTGCTGCGCACGTTGGACGCCCCTGCCTCGCCCATCTACCTGCTGATGGATCGCGCCTACGAGGGGGATGAAACCAGGCAGCTCGCGCTGGAGTTGGGCTTTGTCCCCGTCGTACCTCCCAAGCAAACTCGACTCTCGGCGTGGGACTACGATCGCGTCATGTACCGTCGGCGCAACGAGATCGAAAGACTGTTTCGACGCCTCAAAGGTTTCCGGCGCATCTTCTCGCGTTTCGACAAACTCGACGTGATGTTCATCGCCTTCATCCATTTCGCCTTGATTGTCGAAGGACTCAGATAGTGTTAACACGCCCTAGAAGAGAATCGCAGCGGACGAAGGGCTGAGTGTATCGCGGTCTTGTTTGCGAACGATGTATCGAAAGAACGCCGGGAGATCCCCGGCTTTTTTTGCAACTATGCTTTAGCCGAGTTTCAAACAAGCCGGCTTCGCCAAGGCTTACCCGGATATTTGACGATTTTCAACCGCACTGCGCGATCGTGCGTGGAAACCTAAGCACCGTTCTCAAACTCGATTTCGCTAACGCTTGCCGCTAAAGCCTGTCTTAACGGGCGTACAATCAGTCTTCATGGAAACCGTCAATCTCACGGGACATTTTCTGATCGCCATGCCCAGCATGGCGGACCCGCATTTTGCAAAAAGCCTGACCTTCATCTGCGAACACAACGAACAGGGCGCGCTCGGTCTTGTCATCAATCGTCCGCTCGACATGACGCTGCAAACCCTGTTCGAGCAGCTTGGGATCGAACGGACTGAACGTTCGCTCGATGCACTGCCGGTGCACTTTGGCGGGCCGGTGCAAACCGATCGCGGATTTGTTCTGCACCAGCCGATCGGACAGTGGCAATCCACGCTGCCGGTCAATGGATCGGTGGGCCTCATGACATCCAAGGACATTCTCGAAGCAGTCGGACGCGGCGAAGGGCCGCGCCATCTGCTGGTCACGCTCGGTTACGCCGGGTGGGCGCCGGGGCAGCTCGAACACGAGCTGAAGCAGAACGCATGGCTTACCGTGCCGGCGCAGACCAAAATTCTTTTCAGCATGCCGTTCGAGAGCCGTCTCGCCGCAGCGATGGGGCTGTTGGGACTGGACTTTGCCAAGCTCTCCGGTGCCGCGGGGCACGCGTGAGCGAAGGATGAAGGCGGAAGGATGAGGGATGAAAGATGAGTCCTGAACGCCTCTTTCCTCACTCCTCACCTCCTCACTCCTCGCGCACGGTTCTCGCCTTCGATTTTGGGCTCAAAAGAATTGGCGTCGCGACCGGCGACTCGCAGCTCAGGATCGCGCATCCTCTTGAGACGATTCCAACTTCGCAACGGTTCGAACGCATCGCGCGTTTGCTCGAAGAGTGGGAGCCGGCACTGATTGTCGTCGGGCTTCCGCACGCTGAGGGCGATCGCGAAAAAGACGAACGCGAGATTACACGGGCGTGCCGTAATTTCGCGCATGAGCTGCGAGCGCGTTTCGGCGTCGAAGTCGAGTTCGTGGACGAGCGCTTTACATCGAGCGAGGCCGCCGCAGCGCTGAGAGATGCCGGTGTCGCGGGGATTCGGCAAAAGCCCCTGCTCGACCAGGTTGCCGCGCAGCAGATACTCCAGTCTTACTTCGATGCCGCTCCCCGACGCTGAACTCCTGCTGCGCGAATTGACCGGACAAATGCGCGCGCAAGTGCGTGAAAATAGCGCCCTCGTCGGAATTCACACTGGCGGTGCGTGGGTCGCAGAGCGGCTGCACCGCGAGCTTAATATTCAATATCCACTCGGCAGCCTCGACATTTCCTTCTACCGCGACGACTT
>JACMKV010000137.1 GCA_014379915.1 Burkholderiales bacterium | reverse complement strand
TCAAAAGCCGCCAAAATGTTAGGAAATCTCATGTGCAGTATGTGGTGATACATCACAATGTAGCTGTCACTTTGGTCGTGCAAATTCAAATAGCTTGAGCCATCCACAGCAAGAAGAATGGGGAATATTGAACGAAGGAGATCAAAAAAATCTGGAATAGAGGTTCGCTGGAACGCGTTCAAGCACCAATGATTTAGCTCCAGTACGACTACCGGTCTGCAAGTAGCAAGAGTCTTTGCCGCACCACGCAGCACATGACCCTCAAATCCCTCTACATCGATTTTTACAAAGTCAACCCTCGATACGTTCAAGGATTTTAGAACTTCATCCATCTGGCGAATAACTATTTTCTCTACTGTGTGCCCGGCACTAGCCTGTGTTTGATTTGAGACAAAACCGCCTGATCTATTTGATGGGGCAAAGGTCAATGTGTACTCACCTGGCTCTGCTCCAAGCCCCATATTTTGAGGGGATACGTTTTTCAGACCTGACCTTGAGATATTTCTTTCAAGAAATGCGAAGGTAGTTTGAGATGGTTCGAATGCGTAAACATTCTTGGATAACTCTCCGAATAATAGGGCGGTGCATCCTATGTTGGCACCAATATCCAAGATAACTTCACTGTCGCTCGCCACCGTTCTAAATAGTTTCACCATATCTGGCTCAAAGCCGTTTTCAATGTGCTCCAAATATTTATCATCTGAAGCGACGATGTAACTCTTGCCACCAATATCTACCCTAACTTCTCTCGCAATGCTCATGTTTTTCTCGTTGACGGTGTTGTAGTGAATTGATGCCCTAACACTGATGCCGCCGTCATCTCATGAATAGCGTTCGCCTTCCGGCTTGTCGGTCGCGTACGGCTGCAAGGTGTAGCGGATGTTTCGGCCTTGCGCTTCCTGGCGTATCAATCTGAAGCCGGGCTCGTTCGGCGGCCGGTTGACGATGAACGACAAGCGTATGGTTTCCCAGCCCTGGGTCGAGTCGAACGCGTTGACGCGCACGTAGTGGCTGGGGAAAGCCTTGCGGCACGCGCTCACTTCGAACAGGATGCCGACTGCGTCCCGGATGTCGAACATCGGCATGCCCCACATTTCCCAGTAGCAGTTGCGCGGATGCGGGTCGTCGGTATATTCCACGGACACTGCCCAATCCTGCCGCAATGCGTATTCGATTTGCGCGCGGATTTGCTCATCGGATAAATCCGGTAGAAAAGAAAAGGTCCCTTGTGTAATTCTCATGATTCTCTCCTGCGCTTAACTGCTCGCCGTTGCCGTCGGCACGAAGTCGGCGGTATCGGTGCTCGCATAATTGAAAGTGATGTCCTTCCAGGTATCGAGCGCCGCCTGCAGCGGAGCGCAGGACTTCGCCGCCTGTTCCAGAATCTGCGGGCCCTCGTTCCAGATGTCGCGCCCTTCGTTGCGCGCCAGGATCACGGCTTCCAGCGCGACCCGGTTGGCAGTAGCGCCGGCGTGTACGCCTTCCGGGTGGCCGATCGTTCCGCCGCCGAACTGCAGCACGCAGTCTTCGCCGAGATAATGGATCAACTGATGCATCTGTCCCGCGTGTATGCCGCCCGACGCCACGGGCATGACTTTGCGTAACGCTGCCCAGTCCTGCTCGAAGAAGATGCCGCGCTGCAAATCCTGTTCGTTCTTCGTCTCGCGCAGGATGTTGTAGAAGCCTTGCACCATGTTCGGATCGCCTTCCAGTTTGCCGACGACGGTACCGGCGTGGATGTGGTCGACTCCGGCCAGCCGCATCCATTTCGAGATTACACGGAAGCTGATGCCGTGCGTTTTTTGACGCGTGTAAGTGCCGTGCCCGGCACGATGCAGATGCAAAATCATGTCGTTCTTGCGGCACCATCTGGAAATCGACTGGATCGCCGTATAGCCGATGACAAGGTCGATCATGACGATGACCGACCCCAATTCCCTGGCGAATTCGGCGCGCTCGTACATGTCCTCCATGGTCGCCGCGGTGATGTTCAAATAATGCCCTTTGACTTCGCCGGTCGCAGCCGACGCCTTATTGACGGCCTCCATGACAAACAGGAAGCGGTCGCGCCAGTGCATGAATGGCTGGGAATTGATGTTCTCGTCGTCCTTGACGAAATCGAGCCCGCCTTTCAACGCTTCGTAAACCACGCGCCCGTAATTGCGTCCGGACAAACCCAGCTTGGGTTTGGTCGTAGCGCCCAGCAGAGGCCGGCCGTATTTTTCGAGACGTTCGCGTTCGACGACGATGCCGGTCGGCGGCCCCTGGAAAGTTTTTACGTAAGCGACCGGAAAACGCATATCTTCGAGCCGCAGCGCCTTCAACGGCTTGAACCCGAACACGTTGCCGATGATGGACGCGGTCAGGTTGGCGATCGAGCCTTCCTCGAATAAAGCGAGGTCGTAGGCGATATAAGCGAAATACTGGCCGGGCGCATTCGGCACCGGATCGACGCGATAGGCTTTCGCGCGATACATCTCGCAGGCGGTAAGCCGGTCGGTCCACACCACCGTCCACGTCGCCGTCGACGACTCTCCGGCCACGGCCGCGGCGGCCTCGTCAGGATCGACGCCTTCCTGCGGGGTGATCCGGAATAACGCGATGATGTCCGTTTCCGTGGGCTCATAATCCGGCTGCCAATAGCCCATTTGCTTATACGGAATGACACCGGATTGATAACGTTCTTTTTGGGTTCCCATCAATATCTCCGCGTTGGACGACGAACCGATGTTATCCCGACGCATTCTATAAAAATAGTTAATCTTTACGACTATCAAGATAAGTTCATGTAACCATGGAAACGCGATCTTGCGTCAGCTAATCAACCGCCACCATACGCGGCTTGATCGCCGCGACATTCACCAGTGTTTCCTCGCGCTTCGCTGGAAGTGGGAAGCCGATCCGTTCCAGGAACCCAAAATCAGGCCGACTCCACCACACATAGGGCAGCGAGATGCTCCCTTCCGGCACGGCAAAGCCTACCCTTCGAATCATCGCCAGGTATTCATCGGCCGATTTCTGCACCTCCATCGGATGCCGGAACAGCAGCCGTATCGGCAGCGAATGAATGTAGCGCCGCGTCGACTCGGCAAACAGCAAAATGCCGCCAGGGCGCAATACGCGAAAAAATTCGGCCATCGCCGCCTCCTGCTCGACGATGTGGTGGAATGTCTGGTGGCAGAAAATAAGGTCGAACGCGTCGTCCGGCGAATCCACGCGCGCAGCATTGGCAGCGCTCAATTCCACACGGCACGGGCATGCGCCGATGCGCCGCGCGGTGCGTTCGGCCAGCGCCGGATCGGCATCGAGGCCGACGATCACGTCCGGCTTGAACCGCTTCGCCAATTCCGGAAACGAATGGCGAAGCCGCAGCCGACATCGAAAACGCGTGGGTAGCGGGCGCTGCCAGCCGGCATGATGCGCTGCAAGTCATCGAGCGCGCTTCAGAACATGAATCTTCCAGGTGTCTGTATTGAGAAACCAGTTGCCGAAGCGGGCTTCTCTGACGTAGGGCGATGACGTCATGCGGAAGAAACCATGCGGAAGAGTAACGGGCCGCGCCGATTCGAGCTAGTCCTGTCTGGAACGCAGCGATTGGCGCTGCGAGCTATCCCACATTTGTATGTCGGACCAGTCGGGCTGCCCCGGCGCGGGTCGAACCGCGGCGACTTCATCGAAAACAATGCGCTGGCCGGCGTAGACATGGCGGTCGGCAAGCGTGGCGCGCGATTCCGCAGGCATGGCTTTGTAGAGCAGGCTCAGGTGCGGCGCGAGCGCATATTCCGAAAACCGTTGCAAGCCGGCCTGGAACTGGCCGTGCAGGGCTCGTAATCTCGAATCGTCGAACTCGACGAAAAGCGTTTTGAAAAGCGCATCGTTATGGGACGTGTTTCCAGCGACAAGGGTGATTGGATCGCTCGCCGCAGCGACTCGTCGCAACAACTTTGCGCTATCGTCATCCGCCGTTCGTACGCCGACATGCAGGGTGATGTGCGGTTCAAACACTGGCGCATCGTATTCGCGCGCCAACGCGAAAATCAACGCGCGGAACGCCTCCAGATGCGGCTGTGCCGGTATCAGCCAAAAAGCTATCGGACAGACTTTCTGTGAATCGACTTTTCGCATTTTGGCCTGCTTTCAGCCATCCCATGCTTCAGGTTTTGCGCGCGCCGCGGCGAGCCTGTCCGGCGTTCCGATATCGAGGAAGCGGCCGTTATCGTAGAACATGCTGTCGACATGCAATCCGGCCGCGATCGCCGATGCGATAACCGTCCCCACCGGCCACTCCGGTAGCGAGCCCGCGCCTTGCGCATGCGCGATCGCTCGCAGGCGCTTCACATCAGCACTCAGGAATGCCGTAAACGAAGGCCGCCATACGGCAAACATGTACGTCGGATGATAGGCCGCCCTTCGCGCATGGTCCGGATCTTCCTTGGGCACCAGGCGCAGCACGCGGCCGCCAGGCGCTGTCTCGACCGAATCGACGCTATCGCCATGCCGCGCCGGAAACGTTCCGATCACGATATCGGCTTTGCTCGCGCGCAGACGCCCGACCGCCAGTGAAAACACATTCGCGGGTTGCAGCAGGATATCCGGAAAGCCGAACAGCACGATCGCGTCGTCGACGAAAGGCGCGGCTTGATTCGCGGTAAATGGCGGCCCATAAGGTTCGTCGACCAACAGATAAGCGATCGACAGACCGAGGCGGGAACCGTCGCCGAAATAGTCGGCGATATCCCACTTGCCCCTGCGCACAACGATGTAGATCCGGCTGGCGCCGGCAGCCTGCATTTTTTCAATCAGATATTGCGATACGACCTTGGGAAGCCGCTCGCCGCCTTCCAGCCGCCAGCCTACCGGCAGCAATTCCTTGCTCAAGGGCAAAGCGCCGAGCCGGGTTGCTCGCCCGGCCGCCGGGATCACGCCGACGATACGGGTGGGCTCGGGGCTGGGTTCGGGGCTCGGTCCGGATGACGGCATGCCAACAATGCGAGTAGAGATGAGTGGAGCAGGGACAGTTTGTCGAGTAGCTAACCGTTTGACGCTGAAAGGGTTAGACACGCGGTTCATTCGCGGTACGGTTCATCGCTTCTAGGAGCTTGAGGAACCTGCTCGTCGAGCGACTGGCGATACCGTATGCAGCCACGGAGGAACTGCGGCCAATCGGGAACAACAGGAAGCGGATCCGATTGCTCTGGCAGTAGCGACCACAACGCCGGATGGTGCCAGCACAGCTCGTGGCCTGTGCCGTCACGATGATCGCGAATACCCTGCCGCAGGCTTTTCACTTCGGCGACGAGTTGATCACGCGACATGCCTTCCAGATCAGCGTCCATAGTGCCTCCGTCTCAAACCTGGAGTGTCTGACTGAAAGTCATCGGTATACGCATATCATCGCGAAGGGCGATGACGAAGGAAGTCTCTGTCCGTCACCCGAAGCGGGACGACGATGCGAGGGGTTCAATCGACTGTCGCGCCGCTATCCTTGACGACCTTCGACCATTTCGCAGCCTCGGCCTTGATGAAGGCGCCGAATTTTTCCGGCGTGTCGCCGACGAAATCCGATCCGGTATCGGCGAGTATTTTCTGGAACCCGGGCTGCTTCATGGTGGCCAGGGTCTCGCGGTTGAGCTTGGCGATCACGTCCTTCGGCGTCCCGGCCGGCGCGAAAAATCCGTACCACGCGTACGACTCGAAACCCGGCAAACCCGATTCCGCAAAGGTCGGAATATCCGGAAACTGCGGCACGCGCGCAGCACTCGTGACGGCGATCGGCTTCACCTTGCCCGCCTTGATGTGCGGCAGGATGGCAATCATGCTGTCGAACATGATCGGCACATGGCCGCCGAGCACGTCCTGCGTCGCCGGCGCCGAACCCTTGTACGGAACGTGAATCATGTCGACCTTGGCCACCGTCTTGAACAATTCGCTCGTCATGTGCTGCGGCGTGCCGTTGCCGGACGACGCATATTGAAATTTTCCTTGCTGCGCCTTGATCAGCGCGATCAGCTCCTTCAAGTTATTTGCCGGGACCGAAGGGTGCGCGACCAGCACCAACGGCACGCGCAGCAGATTGGTGATCGGCGCCAGATCTTTGGCCGGATCGAACGCCATTTTCTTGTACAGACTCGGATTGATGACGATCGGCGCGCTCGAAGTAATCAACAGCGTGTTGCCGTCGGGCGCCGATCCGGCGACTGCCGCGCTGCCGATGTTTCCGCCGCCGCCGCCGCGATTATCGATCACAAACGATTGACCAAGCTTTTCGGTCAACGCTTTTGCCACCGGCCGTGCCGCGATGTCGGACGGGCCGCCCGGCGGCCACGGGACGACGATGGTGACGGTTTTGGTCGGCCAGTCTTGAGCAAACGCAGTCGCACTCAGCCCGGCTGCAACAGTGAGCGCGATTGCGCAGATCAGTCTGGTAAGACGCGATGCGTTTGTCATGTGCTTCTCCTCGTACTGTCGATCAACGATTGCCGCGATTTGCAGGAAAACGGAGCGCTTCGTGTTCGGTACTTCGTTTTCGGATCCTGAGTTGCAAACGGTTCGATCAAACGACCTGTGCCCTTTGTGCACGGCCATCGCGCAGCTAAGTGCCCTGATATTGAGAATTCCATAATGGACGACAAAAGGGATTGTCATCCCCGATTAAAACATTCGAGGGCAGGCTCTGAGTGGCCTTTAGCCCCAGCGCAAGCTAAGGGAACGATCTGCTTTTTCTGTTCACGTCAGGCGTAAAGCAGATTCTTCGTCGCTGCGCTCCTCCAGAATGACAAGGAAATGATTGCGTCGTGATTTACGGAAATCTCAATAAGCGCTCTCATCAATGTTTCGTCAAACCATTCACGCGCTTTCCTGTTCCCCAACTAATGTTCGATCGAACGCCGCTGCAGCCGCATCTTCGACGCGCTCCAGCCAGACGAACTTGAGTTTGTCGCGCGCCTCGGCCGGAATCTCCTCGAAGTCGCGTTGGTTGCGTGCCGGCAGCAGCACTGTCGTGATGCCGGCACGCATGGCAGCGATGACTTTTTCCTTGATGCCGCCGACCGGCAGCACGAGTCCGCGCAGGCTGATCTCGCCGGTCATTGCAGTATCGCTCTTGATCGCATTATCGGTCATCAGCGAAACCAGCGCGGTGAACATCGCAACACCCGCGCTCGGGCCGTCTTTCGGCGTCGCGCCGGCCGGTACGTGGATGTGTATATCGTTTTTTTCGAACAGCTCGGCCGGGATCAGAAAGTCCGCACTTTTCGACTTGACCAGGCTCAATGCCGCCTGCGCGCTTTCCTTCATCACGTCACCCAGTTGGCCGGTCAGGATCAGCTTGCCGCTGCCGGGAATGCGCGTCGCTTCGATAAACAGAATGTCGCCGCCGACCGGCGTCCAGGCGAGGCCGGTCGCAACACCCGGAACGCCGGCGCGCATCGCGACTTCGCTTTCGAAGCGGCGCGCGCCGAGGATCGCATGCAGATCGTCGACATCGACGGTCACCTGTTCGGCAGTTCCCTCCGCAATGCGCATCGCAACGTTGCGCAGCACGGCGCCGACAGTGCGCTCGAGACTGCGCACGCCGGCTTCACGCGTGTAATCGTGAATGATTGCGTGCAAGGCTTCATCGGTAATGTGAGCCTGCCCGGCCTTCAAGCCGTTCGCGGTCATTTGCCGCTGCACCAGATAGCGGTGCGCAATCTCCATCTTTTCCTGCTCGGTGTAGCCGGAAAGGTGGATGATTTCCATGCGGTCGCGCAGCGGACCGGGAATCGTGTCGAGCACGTTGGCAGTCGCGACGAACAGCACTTTCGAAAGATCGAAAGGTACGGCGAGATAGTTATCGCGAAACGTGTTGTTCTGTTCCGGATCGAGCACTTCCAGCAAAGCCGACGCAGGATCGCCGTGGAAGCCCTGGCCCAGCTTGTCCATCTCGTCGAGCATGAACACGCAATCGCGGGCGCCAGCTCTGCGCAATCCCTGAATGATGTTGCCCGGCAGCGCGCCGATATAGGTGCGGCGATGGCCGCGCAGCTCGGCTTCGTCGTGTACACCGCCCAGGCTCGCGCGCACGAACTTGCGATTGGTCGCTTTGGCGATGCTTTGTCCGAGCGAAGTTTTGCCGACGCCGGGCGGGCCGACGAAGCACAGGATCGGGCTGTTGCCTTCCGGGTTCAGCTTTCGTACCGCCAGATATTCGAGGATGCGGCGCTTGATTTTATCGAGGCCGTAATGATCCCGATCGAGAACCTTGCGCGCTTCGTTGATGTCGACGGCATCGGCGGTCGTGATCGACCATGGCAATTCGACCAGCCAGTCGAGATAGGTCCGCAGCATCGGATATTCACCGGCGGCTTCCGGCATGCGCTGCAGCCTGCGCAGTTCTTTTTTCGCGTGCGTCTCGGCTTCTTCCGGCATGTGAGCATCGGCAATCGCCTTTTCGAGGTCGGCAATTTCGGCCGAATTGTCCTCGGAATCGCCAAGCTCTTTCTGTATCGTCTTCAACTGCTCGCGCAGCAAATGTTCGCGCTGCCGCTCTTCGAGATTCTGCTGCGTCTGTTTGCCGATCTCATGCGACAGGCGTAGCACTTCGAGCCGCCGACCGATAAATTGCAACACGAGGTCAAGCCTGGCCTGCACGTCGATGGTCTCGAGAATCTGCTGCTTGTCGGCCGCCTTCAGATCGAGAAAGCTCGCGACCAGATCGGCCAGCGCCGAGGCTGAACTGATCCCCTGTACCGCCGCTATCAGTTCCTGCGAAGCCTGCGGCAGCAGAGACAGCAACTCGGTCGTCTGCTGCTTGACCTGCAGCATGCGCGCCTCGATTTCCGGGCCGCTTGCGGCGCCGCTCATGCCGGGCTCTTCGATGCGTTCGACATTCGCGGCGAAAAATGGGTAGCCGCGCAGAAATTCCTTGATGCGAAAACGTTGCTCGCCCTGGCAAACGACATGATGCGTGCCGTCGGGTGCGGTCAGATAACGAACGATCGCGGCCACCGTGCCGGTCATGTAAAACTCGCCGGGGCCGGGCGACGCGGCCTCGGCATCACGCTGCAGCACAACGCCGATCGGCCGTTCGCTGCGCATCGCTTCCTGGGCGGCAGCGATCGAGCGCTTGCGCCCGACCGTGATCGGCAGGATCACACCGGGAAACAACACCAGGTTGCGCACCGGCAGAATGATCAGCGCATCATCGGGTAAAGGCCGATCGGTGAGAATCTCGCGCTGCGTGTCTGACTGGTTTTCTGGCTGGTTTTGACCGGCGGCTTCGCCCGATTCAGTTTTGGCGATTTCGTTTTTGTCCGGGATGATTTCGCTCATAACTTTCTCAATATCAGCGTCAGACAACCATTGACGAGGTCGCTGCGAACGAGCTGCGTCTTGATTTGCGGCAACTCGACGCGACGCTCGAGCCGGCCATACGGGATTTCGAGCCTGTGGATGAACGCTGGCTGCGGGCCCGCGGGCAGCGAGCGTTCCGCGGCGATGACGAGCTCGCCGGAATCGAAGTTGACTTCAAGATTGCGGCATTCGACGCCGGGCAAGGCAACGACGATGCGCAGCTCCGCGTCGGTTTCGAAAATATCGATCGGCGGCTGCCACGTCGGCTTTGCCGCCGCGGGCTTGCCAAGCTGGAAAAATTGTCGATGCAGACGGTCGGCGCGCGTCAACATCTCGCACGCTTCGGCCCACATGAAACGCATGGGATCATTAGGCATAGACATAAGCAGACACGAAAATGAATGAACGGTTCGATGCGATCAGTGTCGCGATCTCAAGGAAAAGACAAGGACATCATCGACCAGGAAGCCAGCTTTTCTGCGTGGCGGGATACACAGTTTTTGCGCAGTGCAGCGACTGTTACAATAGTCGCCTTATTTGCGGCGCAATCCCGTCGCCTGCGATCGTTTGATCGTATTTTACGCCTCCGGATTACGAGATTGCAGCATGTCGCCTCTCTCCCTGGATAGACCAGCATGACTCTGAATTCGCGACACGGCCTGAATTCGCGACAAGGCCTGAATTTGCAACACGCCCTCGGTTTCGAAGATTTATACGACCGCGCCGGTTTGCTGCGCGTCGACCAGGCGTTTCTGGCTTTTCTACGCGCAAGCGATGCGAGCCTGTGCGCGAATCTGGAAGCGGCGCGCGCCCGGGCATTGCAGAAAAAGCAGGAATCCGAGTTGCTGATCGCCTTGTCGCCGCATATTGACGACTTTGTCGCGCAACTATTCGGCATCGAAGCCGAAGTGCTGTCGCTGTCGGCGCGTCATCATGAACTTGCCCCGTTGTATAGCTGCAAGCGCCTGTTTGTGCAGCGCCGCGCCGCAACCAAAATCAAGCCCGACATCGCCGCGACATTCGATGGCCTGGCGCTTGAAAAAGAGCTGGCAGTACTGATTCCGCCGGAAGGCGCCGGCACGGCCACCATGCGCGAGGCCGATACAAGCGGCGCGTCGCCCGTCGCCGTGAGCGCAGCCGAGCGCGATTCCGACCTGGCGCCATTTTCCGAACTGGCATTCGCGCGGCAGGTCATGGTCTGGCAACAAGACGAAGCCTCGCACGCCGCCGATCTCGATCTCGCCGCGCGCTATGCCGCGTGGGCGCTGCATACGCCGGCTGGCCGCGAGCGCCATCACGCCGGTGTGTTGTTCAAAGCGCCTGTCAAGCTCGATTTTCATCATCTCGTTCCCGCGGTTGTGGTGGAAGAAAACGGCACACGCAGTTATCGCATCGCCGCGCACCATGTGCGCCGCCGCGAAGGTTTTGCGTTGACCGATTCCGGCGCCGATCTCGTCGGCGCGCTCGATCAGGCCAACTATTGCATCTGGTGCCACCATCAGGGCAAGGATTCGTGCTCGACCGGGCTCAAGGAAAAGGTCCAGACGCCGTCGCCGAAGACGGAACGGCAGGCAGATGCGGGCGGCAGCGATCTGGTTGACACTCTCAAATTTCCCCTGCCCCCCCCTTTTGCTAAAGGGGGGAACGATAGTCAAGTTGGTTCGAGCTTGCAGAAGGCTAAGGTCGGCGTAGTCCCCGCTGAAAACAGCGCACCGAAACCCCCCTTTGGAAAGGGGGGGCAGGGTGGATTTGCGGCGGGCGAGGGGGAGAGCGAAGCGAGGGGGCGTGCGGTCGATCCATCGACCGCTACCACATTCAAAAAAAGCCCGTTCAATGTGTCACTCGCCGGCTGCCCGCTCGAAGAGAAAATCTCCGAATTTCACGAAGTCAAAACCCAGGGGCATGCGATCGGCGCTCTTGCCATGATCGTGGTCGACAACCCGATGTGCGCGGCAACCGGGCACCGCATTTGCAACGACTGCATGAAGTCGTGCATTTATCAAAAGCAGGAGCCGGTCAACATTCCGCAATCGGAAACGCGCACGCTGAAAGACGTGCTCGAGTTGCCGTGGGGCTTCGAAATCTACAGTCTGCTGACGCGCTGGAATCCGCTCGACGTGCGCCGTCCGTATCCGAAAGCCGATAGCGGCAAGCGCGTACTGATCGCGGGCATGGGTCCGGCCGGCTTCACGCTCGCGCATCATTTGATGAACGACGGGCATGTCGTGGTCGGCGTCGACGGCCTGAAAATTGAACCGTTACCGCCGGAAATCTCCGGCGTCGACGCGCGAGGCGGGCGCGTTAAGTTCAAGCCGATCCGCGATATTGCCGAGCTGTACGAATCGCTTGGCGACCGCGTCATGGCGGGCTTCGGCGGTGTCGCCGAATACGGCATCACGGTGCGTTGGGACAAAAATTTCCTGAAGCTGATCCGGCTGCTGCTAGAGCGCCGCCAGCAATTTGCGCTGTTTGGTGGGGTACGTTTCGGCGGCACGCTGACGGTGGAAGATGCTTTCGCCCCAGTCGATGCCGGAGGCATGGGTTTCGATCACATCGCGCTCGCCGCCGGCGCCGGACGCCCGACTGTGCTCGACATGCCGAACGGCCTGGCGCGCGGCGTCCGTACCGCGTCCGACTTCCTGATGGCGCTGCAGCTGACCGGCGCCGCCAAGCCCGACTCGATCGCCAACATGCAAATTCGTCTGCCGGTGGTCGTCATCGGCGGCGGCCTGACGGCGATCGACACGGCGACCGAAGCGCTCGCCTACTATCCGCTTCAGGTCGAAAAGTTTTTGCAGCGCTATGATGCGCTGGTCGCATCCAAAGGCAAGGCCGCGGTGCGCGCCGCGTGGACGCCGCACGAGCAGGAAATCGCCGACGAATTCCTTCAGCATGCGCGCCAAATCCGCGAAGAACGCCGGCAGGCTGCGGCAGCGCGCCGCGAACCGCGCATTCTGGAATTGCTGCAAGGCTGGGGCGGCGTCACCATCGCCTATCGCAAGGGTCTGATCGATAGCCCGTCCTACACGCTGAATCACGAGGAAGTCGAAAAGGCGCTGCAGGAAGGCATCAGCTTCAGCGAAGGCTTGATCCCGCTGCGAATAGAGATCGACGAAGGCGGTTACGCGCGCGCGATTCGCCTTGCCGTGAAAAAGCGCAATGAAGACGGCCGCTGGATCGATGCCGGAGAGACCGAGCTCGCCGCCCGCACCGTGCTGATCGCGGCCGGCACGCAGCCGAACACGGTATTGGCGCGCGAAGACGCCGATCACTTTGTGCTCGATGGCCGCTATTTCCGCGCCTGCGATGAGACCGGCCAGCCGGTCACGCCGGAGCGCGCGAGCTCCAAACCGGAGCGAGTTCACGTTTTGCTGTCAAAACGGGACGACGGCCGTTTCATCAGCTTTTTCGGCGATCTGCACCCATCCTATTTCGGCAACGTGGTGAAAGCCATGGGCAGCGCCAAGCAGGGCTATCCGATTGTGAGCGGCGTGCTCGGGCGCGTCGCCCCTTCGTCGGCGGCTGACAACGCCGCGTTTATTGCGGGCCTCAATCGAGATCTGCGCGCAACCGTGCATGAGGTCAATCGACTGACGCCGACCATTGTCGAAGTCGTGGTCAGGGCGCCGCTTGCTGCGCAGCGTTTTCAGCCCGGGCAGTTTTACCGCTTGCAGAATTACGAAACGCGCGCGCCGCTAGTAGAGGGCACGCGCCTCGCCATGGAAGGTTTGGCGCTGACCGGCGCCTGGGTCGACACCGGGCGTGGACTGGTTTCGACCATCGTTCTCGAACTCGGCGGCTCGGCCGATCTGTGCGCGTTGCTCGAGCCCGGCGAACCGGTTGTGCTGATGGGGCCGACGGGATCGCCGACCGAAATTCCGAATGACGAAACGGTGATGCTGGTTGGCGGCGGGCTCGGCAACGCCGTGCTGTTTTCGATCGGCCAGGCGCTGCGCAAGGCGGGCAGCAAAGTGCTTTATTTCGCCGGTTACAAAAAGATGATCGACCGCTACAAGGTCGCGGAAATCGAAGCCGCGGCCGATGTCGTCGTCTGGTGCTCGGATGAAGCGCCGGGCTTCACGCCGAATCGCCCGCGGGATCGCGCGTTCGTCGGCAACATCGTGCAGGGCATGCTGGCGTATGCCGAAGGCGAACTTGGACAACAGGCGCTCGCGATGCACGATGTCGATCGCATTATCGCCATCGGCTCGGATCGCATGATGGACGCCGTCGGCATCGCGCGCCACGCGGTTCTGAAGCCGCATCTGAAGTCCGCGCACATCGCGATCGGCTCGATCAACTCGCCGATGCAATGCATGATGAAAGAGATTTGCGCGCAATGCCTGCAACCGCAAATCGATCCCGCGACGGGCGCGACGCGCTACGTTTTCTCGTGCTTCAACCAGGATCAATTGCTCGACAGCGTCGATTTCGCCGGACTGAACGCGCGGCTTGCGCAGAATTCGGTGCAGGAAAAATTGACGGCGCAGTGGATCGACCGTTGCCTCGTGCGCATGCAGCGGCGGCCTGCGGCGGTAGCTTAGTACGGGAAACAGCGGCAAAGAAAAATCTGGTTGGAGCGTGCATCGACCGAAGTTGCCGGGAGCGTTAACCAGTGCCCCTGATTGGGTAGAGCGGCAGTTCGCATCCGCCAAACAGCAACGACCTAATTGAGTCGGATGCCTGCTAGCAGCCGATTTTTACTTCAAGAGGGCATTATATGAGACGACATTTCTCCTCCCGTATGGTGAATGATTCTATTATTCATGCGACATTGGCTGCAATTAATCGCTCGAAGTTATCGCCGGCTATCTTAGCTTCACTGGAGCAGCAAAAAGCTAACGAAGACTTACCGGGCATCCTTCTTCAGGCAGTGATTACTGTAGGAGATAAAACAAAAGAAGGTGAGTTAATAGAATCAGTCGCAATCCCTTGGTTTGAGATTATCCAATTGATGCAGCAGGATCCGGGCATCGTTTATCAACTCGACTGGAGAAAGTGGGAGGAAATCATCGCCGCAGCGTATAAGCGACAGGGGTTTGAAGTCGAACTAACGCCGCGTAGCAACGATAAGGGTCGCGATGTTATTGCGACATCCCGAGGCGTTGGTTGCGTACGATATTTTGATCAAGTAAAAGCTTACAAACCGAATAATCTGGTTACCGCAAATGATGTGAGAGCTTTGGCTGGTGTTCTTGAGTTTCATCCAAATGTTTCAAAAGGAGTGATAACCACAACATCGGCTTTCGCGCCTGGGATTTACGAGGACGAGGACATAAAGAGGTTCATGCCGTACCGGTTGGAATTGAAACCTAAAGAAGTTTTATTACCGTGGCTGGCCTCCCTAGCCCAATCCGGGTAAGTAAATAAGATTGAGCTTTCGACCAAGCATTAACCCTGGTTCGGCCCAAATTTAAAGTAAGAAGTACCGATTTTGTGAGAGGCGACTAAAGTTATTACCGCTATTCTCTCAAGCAACGGCCGGATCGTGATCCCAAAGAAAGTCCGCGAAAAGCTCGGTCTTGGTGTGGGAGGTAGGGTTCTATTTATCGAAGATTCTAGGGGCGGTTTTAGGATCGTGGCCGCGAAAAGCGATGTACGGGCGTTGAAGGGAATTGTCACCAAGCCGAGAGTGCCCGTCTCGGTCGAAGAGATGCAGAAAGCTATGGCCCGGAGGGCCGTACGTAGCATACGAGACTCGCGCTGAGCGGAGTTGCGAGAGACGGAATCGCGGAAATCAATCAGCTCGGGATGGGGTTTTCCTGAGCACACTGGCTTGTGTAAATTTAATAGCAGAGCAGCGAAACCAAACCTCATTGTAGTGAAATCGACATGAGGCAAAAACGGGTCGCCATCACGAGCAAGGAAGCCATTGGCTAAGCGCATCGCCATCGCCTGCCAGGGCGGCGGGAGCCATACCGCGTTTACGGCGGGCGTGCTGCGGACGCTGTTGCGCGATCTCAATGCGAGCTACCGGATCGTTGGATTGTCCGGAACTTCGGGCGGCGCGATTTGTGCGCTGCTGGCGTGGTATGGGCTGCTGCGCGGCGATCGCAAACTTGGCATCGAACTGCTGCAAACGTTCTGGACCAGAAACGCGGCGAATTTGCCGCTCGATGCGCTGGCCAATCTTGCGCTGGTCTCGACCAGCCGTCTGCGTGGCAGCATCGCCCTTCCCGAAATCAGCCCGTATTTCTTTCCCGAAACCGGGCGCTACCAACTCAAGCGCTTGCTTGAGCAGCTTGTGCCGTTTGCCGAGCTGCCGACGCTCGTTCACCGAGATAGTCCGACTTTGCTGATCGGCGCGGTCGAAGTGCGCTCCGGTCTGTTCACCGTGTTTCGCGAACCGCGTTTGCGCGTCGAACACATTCTTGCCTCGGCGGCGGTGCCGAATCTGTTCCGTGCGATGCACATCGACGGCGAGGTTTATTGGGATGGCCTGTTCTCGCAAAACCCGCCGGTGCGCGAATTCTTGCGCGAAGTCGAGGATGCGAGCGACAAGCCCGATGAAATATGGATTGTGCAGATCAATCCGCAGGCGATCGCCGCCGAGCCGGTCCGCGTCCAGGAAATCGAAGACCGCCGCAACGAGTTGGCCGGCAACCTGTCGTTGAATCAGGAGATCGCGTTTATCGAGCGCGTCAACGAATGGATCGCAAAAGGCTGGCTGCCGGCAGAACGCTTCAAGCCGGTCATCGTGCGCCGCATTGCGCTTGGGCTCGATCTCGATTACGCATCCAAACTCGATCGCAGCCCCGAGTTCATGGCGAGGCTGATCGCGAACGGCGAGGCGGCGGCGCGAGACTTTCTCAAAACCGCATGAGCTGACGCCGGTTTTGCACTTCGAGCGGGCCCGGCGTCGTTGCGAAAACAGCGGATGAAGAAGTCCAGCGATGATCTGGATTCCGGCCATCGCGGCACAAGTGCGACGCAGCGACGAGCGCGTCTCTACCACTAAACCCGCTCATGCTTCTGAACATCCGTGATTTCCTGAAACTCGAATCCGCGGGCGGGATCGTGCTAGTCGCTGCTGCCGCACTGGCATTGATCTTCAGCAATTCACCATTGAGCGGCTTGTACGAAGCGCTGCTTGCAATACCGCTCGAAGTTCGAGCCGGCGATCTGGGCATTGCAAAGCCGCTGCTGCTGTGGGTCAACGATGGCTTGATGGCGATTTTCTTTTTTCTGGTCGGGCTCGAAATTAAGCGCGAAGTCCTGCAAGGTGAATTGTCCACGCCATCGGCGGTCGCCTTGCCCATCATTGCCGCGCTCGGCGGCATGGCGGCGCCGGCTGCAATCTATGCCTGCTTCAACTGGGGCGATGCGGTCGCCATCAACGGCTGGGCGATTCCGGCCGCGACCGATATCGCGTTCGCGCTCGGCGTGCTGTCGCTGCTCGGTTCGCGCGTGCCGATCTCGCTGAAGATTTTCCTGACCGCGGTTGCGATCATCGACGACCTCGGCGCGATTCTGATCATTGCGTTTTTCTATGCCGCGAATTTATCGGCTGAGATGCTGATGCTCGCGGCGATTCCCGCCGTGATCCTGATTCTGCTCAATCGTTTTTCGGTCATCCGGGTCAGCGCTTATGCTGTCGTCGGATTCGTGTTGTGGGTGTGCGTACTGAAGTCCGGCGTGCACGCGACGCTGGCTGGCGTGTTGATCGCGTTTGCGATTCCGCTGCGCGGCGAGAATGCTCCGCTCGAGGAGCTCGAGCACCGGTTGCACCCATGGGTCGCGTTTGGCGTGCTGCCGATTTTCGCGTTTTTCAATACCGGCGTATCGTTCTCCGGCCTGAGTGCCGCGGCTCTGCTCGAACCAATTCCGCTTGGCATTGCAGCAGGACTCATAGTCGGCAAACCGTTCGGCATCCTGACATCGTCGTGGCTGACCATTAAATGCCGAATCGCGAAACTGCCGGATGAAGCCAACTGGATACAAATGGCCGCCGTTGCTCTGTTGTGCGGCATCGGTTTCACGATGAGTCTGTTCATCGGCTCGCTGGCTTTAGAGGGCGCGCCCGGCGATTATGCGGGCGCGACCCGGCTCGGCGTCTTTGCCGGGTCGTTGATTTCCGCGCTCGCCGGCTATGCCGTTTTCCGTCTTGCCAGTCAACCGCGCCAGTGAGGCAGGGGGCGGTGATAGTAAAAAGCGCGGGCCGGGTTCGCGTATCGAGCCTCGGAACTCATGACATTGTCCTTAAAACGGCAATACCGCGTCCGGCTTGGCTTTCAGCAGCACGCCGCGAAAATCTTCCTGGATTCGTTTCAGCGCAGCCTTATCGTCGGCTTCGAAACGCAGCACGATGACGGGCGTCGTGTTCGACGAACGCGCTAGGCCGAAGCCGTCTTCGTATTCGACGCGCAGGCCGTCGAGCGTGATCACCTGTTTCGGATTATCGAAGCGCGCGGTCTTTTGCATCTCGGCGATCAGCGCGTAGTTTTCGCCTTCCTTGAGTTTGATCTGCAGCTCAGGCGTGCTGACCGCGTCCGGCAAGTTGTGCAGCGTTGCGTTGATGTCGGATTGCTTGCTCAAAAATTCGAGCAGGCGCGCGCCGGCATACAGGCCGTCGTCGAAGCCGTACCAGCGTTCCTTGAAGAAAATATGGCCGCTCATTTCGCCCGCGAGCAGCGCGCCGGTCTCCTTCATCTTGCTTTTGATCAGCGAATGGCCGGTTTTCCACATCACCGGTTCGCCGCCATGCTGTTTGATCCACGGCGCCAGATTGCGCGTGCACTTGACGTCGAAAATAATCTTCGCGCCGGGGTTGCGCGCCAGCACATCGGCGGCGAACAGCATCAACTGCCGATCCGGATAGATGATGCTGCCATCTTTGGTTACGACACCAAGACGATCGCCGTCGCCATCGAACGCGAAACCGATTTCGGCATCGCCGCTCTCCAGTTCCTTGATGACATCGGCAAGATTCTCGGGTTGCGAAGGATCGGGATGATGGTTCGGAAAATTGCCGTCGACATCGCAAAACAGCTCGGTCACTTCGCAGCCAAGTTTGCGGTACAACTCGGGCGCATAAGCGCCGGGAACGCCGTTGCCGCAATCGACGACGATATGCATTCTGCGCGCGAGTTTGACGTCGCCAGCTATGCGATTCAGATAGGCGGGCGCGATGTCGTGTTTGCGATAGCTGCCACTGCCGCTGGCGAGATCGTTATTGGCGATGCGCGCACGCAGCGCCTGGATCGCATCGCCGGATAAGGTCTCGCCGCCGAGCACCATTTTCAAACCGTTGTAATCCGGCGGGTTGTGGCTACCGGTGACCATGACGCCGGAGTGGGTTTTGAGTTCGTGCGCGGCGAAATAGACCATTGGCGTCGCCACCAGTCCAACGTCGATTACATCGAGGCCGCTTTTCTGGATGCCGCGCGCCAAAGCCGCGGAAAGATCTGGCCCCGAGAGCCGGCCGTCGCGGCCGATCGCAATCGTTTTCTGATTGCGCGCTTTGGCTTCCGAGCCGAGCGCATGACCAATCGCCTCGACGATTTCGGGCGTGAAAGTTTTGCCGACGACGCCGCGAATGTCGTAAGCCTTGAAGATTTCCTGCGGAAGATTTTTCATCGAGCGATAACCTGATTGGGAAGCGGTAGACGATAACATTCCTGATCGCGCCGAATCAAACCAACTGCGTGGCGCAACGCTGATTGGCTTCGAAGAAACGCAGGAGGCGCTGCGGCAACCACATCAGATGGCCTGGGAAACGGCCGCTGACGAATCCGACATGGCCGCCGGTCGCCGGAAATTCACGTGTGACGTAAGCCGATACTTCGCTCGCGGCAGGTAAATACCCAGCAGGCAAAAATGGATCGTTTTTCGCGTTGACGAGCAGGGTCGGCACGCGAATATCGACGAGGCCAGGCTTGCTGCTGGCGCGCGTCCAGTAATCATCGGTGTCCTTGTAGCCATGCAGCGGTGCGGTGACGAGATTGTCGAATTCACGCAGGGTGCGCGCGCGCGAAACAGCGCCCGCATCGTACAGACCGGGATGATCCTCCAGCTTGCGCAGCGATTTGGCGCGCAGCGTTTGCAGGAAATGCCGCGTATAGAGTCGGTTGAATCCGCGCGCGAGCCCATCGCCGGCGGCGCGCAGATCGACCGGCGCGGAAACCGCAGCGGCGGCATCGATCACAGCCTGGGCGTGATCGCGCTCTTCCGCCAGCCATTTGAGCAAGGCATTGCCGCCCAGCGAAACGCCGGTGACGAAAAGCGGCGTCGCGCGTTGATTCGCCTTGATCCGGCGCAGGATCCAATCGATTTCGGCGGCATCGCCGGAATGATAAAAGCGCGGCAGCAGATTGGCCTCGCCGCTGCAACCGCGGAAATGCACGACCACGCCGCGCCAGCTCCGCTGCTGCACAGCCGCCATCATGCTGCGGGCATAGTGGCCGTTCGAGCCGCCTTCCAGGCCATGGAACAGCACGACCAGCGGTTCGTCGGCGCCTCCCGCCAACCAATCGAGGTCGATGAAATCGCCGTCGGGCGTGTCCCAGCGCTCGCGCCGGTAAGTGATGCGCGGCGCCGGCGCGAGCTTGGCGTAGATGGTCTGCAGGTTGCCGCCCGGAAGCCAGGAGGGCGCGCGGTAGCCTGTGGTTTCGCTCAAACGGAAGAAGCGCGGATTAGAGAATTTCATGCAGCGCATTATAACGGACCTGCGAAATCAGCCCTCGGCAGCTCCAAACAACTGGCGAGAAATCGTTTTCCGCGAATGCAGCGAATACGCTAGAATCAGACTACCCTCGACTGTACGGCATACCGAAAGCCCTCTGCGAGGAACAATACTTTTCGCCGCGCCCCGCTGTTAGCCACGCTTCTCGCAACACTCGCAGCGGCTTTCTTCTTTCAGTCGCCGCTACCAGCCAACGCGGGCGACGCGTCCAAAAGCACAACACCCGGTTCAACGGCAAACTCGACCAAAACCGCTGTCGTGGCGCCTGAAGCAGATACGGCACCCGGTAAAGTCTCGGCGGCGCCGGTGTACGCCGCGAGCTTCGAGGATTTCGATCGCCAGCTACAGCCTTTAAGCCAGTGGAAAGACAAATTCATGGTCGTCTACTTCTGGGCGACGTGGTGCAAGTCGTGCCGCGCCGAAGTCCCGGAATTGATCGCACTGCATGAAAAATACAAAGACAAGGGTGTCGCAGTCATCGGCATTTCGATCGACAACACCGACAAGGTCAAGGCGTTCGCCAAGGAATACCAGATTGCGTATCCGCTTTTGATCGGCAGCCAGGATGCAATGGACCTTTCCAAAAAAATGGGCAACAAAGTCGGTGGATTGCCGTTCACCATAATGATCAACAGCCGGGGCGAAGTCGTTAAAACGATTTTGGGCGAACTTCCGCACGGGCAGCTTGAAGAAATTCTGGTCTTGCTTAAAGGTTTATGAGGAGGCTGGAAGTTGTCGCGTGGTTATCAGTTGTTCAGCAGCGTTCCATAGGAGGAGTCATGACAAGTTTGATTAATCGATCGAGGTTCAAGCAGCGGCTCGCGTCGCTCGCCGCAGCGCTGGCCTTGAGCTTTGCATTACCCGCCGGTACGTCGCTGGCCGCGCCGCAAAAAGCGCTGCTGACGAACCGATCTGGGTCGTCGATCCGTCGCCGGTCAACTGGCTGTGGATTACCTGGAACACGATGGAAGAACTGGTGCGCGTCAATAAGGACGGCAAGCCTGAGTTGGCGCTGGCGGAAAGCTATAAATGGATCGATCCGAAAACGGTCGAATTCAAGCTGCGCAAAAATGTCGTTTTCCAGGACGGCGAGAAATTAAACGCGCAGGTATTCCGCAAAAGCTTCGATGAAGTGCAGCGCTGGGACAACCCGCATCCGCCGGGCGCGTTCCTGAATTTCGCCAAAGGTACCAAGCTCGACGTGATCGACGATCACACGGTGCGCTTCACATTCCCGGAAACCGATTCCGCGGCGATGATGAAATTCCGCGGCATGCACGTCGGCAGTTCCAAGTTCTGGAAGGAGCTCGGCTTCGTCGATAAAAAGACCGGCAAAGCCGAAGGCCACTGGTGAGTGATCGATGCAGCCGGTCCGTGGGGGACTGGCCCGTTTGAAGTAAAAGATGGCACATCGACGCTGGAGAAGCGCGCACCCGTCGTAACGCTGGCGCCGAACAAGAATTACTGGAACAAGGATCGCATGGCGAAAGCGACGTTCAAGTTTGACAATGTGATTTCGAAGCAGGAAGCGATTGAAGAAGTAATGAAGGGCGGCAAGATGCATATTGTCACCGAGCTGTTGCCGCAGGAAGCCAAGCAGGTCGAAAAAAGCAAGCACGCGAAGGTCGTCAAGAACGACGCGAAAACCATACTGGTTGGGGTATTCAACCAGAATTCGCCGAATTCAAAATGGACCGACGTCAACTTGCGTAAAGCGGCCAATCTGGCGGTCGATCGAAAGGCGGTGTTGAAAGATGGCGGCATGGGTTATGGCACCATCCATCCATCGTTCATCCAGAAAGGTCAGTTCGGCTACAACAGCAGCCTGAAGCCTTACGGCCACAAGCCGGACGAGGCGAAGAAAGCGTTGAATGCTGCGGGCGTCAAGGAGATCACGATCGTTGCCGGCGAAGGCCATAAAGGCGTCGTCGATGCGCTCGCGAAAAACTTCGAGGCAGTGGGCGTCAAGGTCAACAAGGATATGTCGGGTGCGCCCAAGGGTGATAAATGGGACATCTGGCTGGTCGAACATTTCGATGGGTCGCCCAATTATCCGATGGGCGTCGTGTTCCGCGAGTTCTTCGGCGATAGCGGCGGTTTTCGCAAAATGAAAAACGACACGAAGTTCGAAGGCCTGCAAACCAAGGTCCTTGCCACCACCGGCGACAAGGAGCAGGGAAAGCTGATGCAGGAAATGGACAAATATGTCTATGACAATGCCAACGTGTTGTTCCTCTGCTCTCCGGCCAAGCTGTACGCGGTCAGCAACAAGGTCAATTTCGTGCCGTACGACACAACCGTGCTGGAATTGGTCGAGAGTGGATGGAAGAAGTAGCACGCAGCGAATAAGAGCAGCAAATCGGGCCTGTGCACATCCGTGCGAAGGCTTTTTTTCGCCTTGGATGCGCAGCCGATTTCGGGCGGAGCCGCGACCCAGGCGCGCTCCCCGCAAGCGGCCGGCTTCGCCGGTGCCACGCCGACACGGTATCCGCACAGCGGCTGGGGGCGGGAGGCGTGGCTTGGCGTGCTTCCCGCGGACGGGTACCTTCGGCACTAACGTGTCCGCACGCCTGTCCACGCGCCGTGTCCGCGCGCCGGGATGGGGGTGAGACCGGGAATGTTGGCGTCATGCGAATATTCACCCCCACCCTAACCTCCCCCGTCTGTACAGACCGGAGACATAGGTAACACGTGTTCGGAGACATGGGTAACGCTTTTCATGGTTTACCGACCTGGATTTCGCAGGTCAATCCTGGCGATCTTCTGGTGCAAAAAGAACGTATCGAATACGCCGTCCTCGCCGGTTGCCCGCAGCGCCACCGGCAACCCGTGGAAAGCCTTGCCGACCGTATACAGTCGCCCGCGGTAGGAGATTTCTCCCTGGCTTTGCACACGGCGCACGATGTCGCCCTCGGCGTATTCGATCGCTGGCAGGGTTTCCGGAAAAAGACGCGGACTGATCTGGAAACGGGAAGCCGGTGTCGCCATATTCAGCGCCTCGTGCGGGCGTTCCAGATTATAGGTCTCGCGGAAGCGGTCGAAGCGGCGCTGGCATTCGGCAAGATCGGCAAACACGCGTCCTGCGAGGACTTCGAGCGCCAGCGTCCGGTGAAAGCGCTCATCCTTGCCCTGGGTTTGCGGATGATAAGGGCGCGAGTGCGAAAC